>JAFEEV010000128.1 GCA_018240935.1 Pseudomonadota bacterium | reverse complement strand
TTCCTTATGTATCCCGGCAACGATCATCAATAGCACCTGAATCAGAATCAGCACAAACAAGGTAGACAAATCGACATTGGCGACCGGCGGAATCCGTCTACGGAAAACAGCCAGAAACGGGCTAGTGAAGCTATCCAGCAGCGGCGCTAACGGGCTGTGCGGATTGACCCACGACAATACGGCTTGCATGATAATCGCCAGCAGCACGATATAGAGCGTCATGTCAATAATCTCGACGATGCCCAGCAACCCCATCACGCCCAGCGATCCCACAATGTTCGCTTCGAAATCATAGCCTTGCGCCATGAATGTACTGGTTACGATAATACTTTCCAATAACCAGGCCAGTATCAACGTCGACAAATCGATTCCGGCCCATCCCGGAATGAACCGGCGCGCCGGGCGCACCATAAAATCGGTCACTGCAATGAGAAACTGGGAAATCGAGTTGTAAAACGGAACGCGTAGTAACTGAAAATAAAAACGCAATAACAACGCCAAGGAAAGCAACCCCAGAATAGTATCAACAAGAAAAACCAAGATCTGACTGGACATAACAATTTCCCAAAAAACTAAAACTGATGATTAAAAAATTGCTGACGATACATTGCATGCTTTCACTTCATATTTTGCCGAATTCATCGCTTAATTCCCGTGAACGCTTGTAGGCGGCATGAATGGCAGCTGTGATCTTACACTTAATATCATTTTTTTCCATAGCCAGTATCGCCTGCTCGGTCGTGCCGCCTTTGGAGGTTACCCGGGCGCGCAATGTCGCCGCATCTTCAGCGCTGGTGCCGGCCAGTTTGCTGGCTCCGGCAAATGTCTGCACGCTGAGCTGCCGCGCTTGCGCCGCTGTCAAGCCCAATTCTATCGCCGCCTGTTGCATCGCTTCGATAAAGTAAAATACATAAGCAGGACCGCTGCCGGAAATCGCCGTCACGGCATGCAGCATTTCCTCATCGTCAACCCAAAGTGTCGAACCCACAGCAGCAAGAATCGATCCGGCATTTTTTCTATCCGAATCACTGTTACCAGCGGCTGCATACAGACCGGTAACGCCGGAACGCACCAGCGACGGCGTATTGGGCATCGCCCGCACCACCCGCTGATAACCGCCCAGCCAGCGTATCAAATCGGCTGCGCGAATCCCCGCGGCAATCGATATGATCAATTGATTGCTCAATAGCGGCGCCAGTTTCTGCGTCAACTCGAATAACTGCTGCGGTTTGACCGACAATACAATGACATCGCTATTGGCTATTCCGTCAGCAAGATCGGCGACCGCCGAAATACCGAATGCTTGCTTGAGCTTGTCACGGCTTTCCGCATTGATCTCGACCACACGCAACTGCTCCGCGCCATAACCTTGCTGCAGTAATCCGCTGATTAAAGCGGACGCCATGTTCCCGCCGCCAATGAATGTAATGTTCATATGACCTTTCTCAATAAACCTTGTCTATCTTGTTGATAGGTCCGGCACTGCGTTCCGTACACCTATCGCTTCATCATGTTCGCCGGATTAATCAGCGGCTCCTTAGCCCTGCACCCTATCAACGCTGGCAAGCCGGGCAATAAAAGCTGGAACGCTGACCTTGCCGGATGTGTTTAATGACACCTGCACATTTTTTGCACGGTTGTCCGGCACGCCCGTAAACCCAATATTGCTGCTGAAAATAGCCCGAGCTACCGTCGCTGTGAACAAAATCGCGCAATGTGCTGCCACCTGCTTCGATCGCCCGTTGCAACGTTTGTTTCACCGCTTGCACCAGTATTTCATAACGCGGCAATGCGATTCTGCCAGCGGCGGTTTTAGGATTGATCCCGGCCAAAAACAAAGCTTCGTTCGCATAAATATTCCCGACACCCGCCACCACATGATGGTTCATCAAGGTTTGTTTGATGGCGGTGCGGCTGCCTCTGGTTTTCTCGAATAACTGCGCCGCGCTGAAATCAGCCGTCAAAGGCTCCGGCCCGAGATTCAATAACAGCGGATGCTGCAAACCATCGCCCGCCTGCCACAATACCGCGCCAAAACGGCGCGGATCGCGCAATCTCAGAATCGTTTGATCGCGCAAAATCAGATCAAAATGATCGTGCTTGTGCGGCGATTCATTGCCATGCCCTGATTTTGCGGAAAGTATACGCAAACTTCCCGACATTCCCAAATGAATGAGCAAAGTACCCGCATCGCAATCCAGCAACAGATATTTTGCGCGCCGCGTTACCCTCCGGATTGTGAGTCCTGGCAACAATGACGGCAATTCATCCGGCACCGGCCAACGCAACCGGGAATTCCGGATTACAACTTGCGCAATCGTTTTTCCCGCCAAATGAGGCGCAATTCCACGCCGCGTAGTCTCGACTTCAGGCAATTCCGGCATCGGCTATTGTAGCTGCTGTTTTACGAATGTGTTGGGATCGAGCAATTGACGGCCGGTCTCGAGTGGAAATTGATAGCCGATCCCTTCCTGCACGCGCAGCAAAACTATTGACGATTGATTTTGCAGGACTTTCAAGCTGATTTCCCGTTCATCTTGCAAATCGATTTTTATTGAACCGGTTTCGGCAAAATCAGAATCCAGTTCGGCGGTCATTTTCAGCTCAGCAGCGCGCGCGCTTTGCCACAATTCGACCCAATGTTTCAGCATTTCCGCATTCAATGCTTCGGCTGCATGCTGCGATGTCACACGCCAATCTCCATTCTGAAACGCCACCTCTTCATGCAGTAACTTAAATTTGACCGGAATTTCACCGGCAACGAACAGCTGGGGATTAACCAAATCGCTGGCGTTGCGCGGCAATGCCAATGCATAGCGCGGCGCCAGCAAATAGACATGATTTCCGGTTGCTACATATTGCTGGTGCGTGGTTGGCGCAAATCCGCCAAAATCAAAATGTGTATCGCCGATGGTTAATTGTGCATGCGGATGCTCCAAGCCGAAGCGTCCCAAATCGGCTTTCGCGAAACGCTGTTGACTGCGCGCTTGCAGAATTTCCAGAATTTTCCCAACCTTCTCGTCGTCAGCCCTGATCTGCGCCGGTTTTACCAGGTACCATTGGCCGTCCTGCCGCTTGAGTGCAATTTCCTGCTGCTGCCTGACGATGCGCAAATACCGCACAGCCTCGGCCGATTCGTCCGCCACCGGATATTCCGTTTTTTCGGGAGATTGCGGCCTAAAGTACACAAACACGATCAAAACGATGATCGTGGCGGTCATGATTAAATTCAGCCGCGCGTGGTGCGTCATGATCCTGTTTTCCTCCGCCGGCGCCACCAGATCACGATCCCGCTTGCCAGGAACAAGAAAGGCAGTACGATCAGAAAACCGAACGCGATCAGCGTCAGTTCAAATTCACTTAAAACCAAATTGCTGTCGAGCGTTGCGCGCGGCTGAATCACGATCAATTCTTCATCGCCAGTGAGCCAATTGATCAAGTTGACGCCAAAGTCCAGATTACTGCCGTTGCCCAGATACGTGTTCGCTAGAAAATGCCCGCTGCCGATGACGACAATACGCTGTTCGCGATCCTCGATATTGCGCGACAACGCTACCGCAATACTGACCGGTCCCGGCACATCCGCATCCTGATCAAATGAGATTTCACCATTCAAATCCCCGCTTTCGACCCACCCTTGCTGCGCCGCTTCAACCAGAGCAACGCTATGCCATTCCTCGTTCTCATCGATCGTAAGCTGGCGCGCAAAGGGAAACACGGTTATGTAGTCAAAATCCCTGGTTATCACATGCGGCCCGTAGATCGCACCCAGCGCAAAAGTAATCGGCGCTTTGAGCTGTACCGCTTGCGGATCGGCGACAACGCCGGGCGTCAGCGTCAAACGCAATTTTTCCGCCAAGGGCTGCAAGCCGCGCAACGATTCCTGATCAACCAGCCACAGCAAGTTACCGCCGCGATCGATATAATTCAACAGCTTTTCCACTTCTCCCGGCAGCAAATCGGTCTGCGGCGAAGCAATCAGCAGCGTGCTGGCATGCGCGGCGGGAATATCCGTTGCGATGGCAAGATTCAATTGCCGATTGTTAAAACCATTGATACGCAAATGGCGGCCGAATTCTCCCAAATCATAATTGGCGCTGCCGTCCAGCCTGCGTTCGCCATGACCGCTTAACTCAACGACCAGCTTATCTTCTCCGCGCGCCAGCCGCATCAAAGCATTGGAAAATACCTGTTCGTTGATGGCCGTCAGATGTTCGATCCGCTGGTTGAACCGGATGACCAGCTCACCGTTGACATGCACATCCGCTTCCTGCGCCAGGACGGGCTGTTCCACCGGATCAACGAACGTCAAGGAAAGATCCGGTTTCACCCGCTGATACAGCGCAATAAAGTCGGTAATAATCCGGCGGATATCGCCCAGTTGCGCATCTTGTTCAGAAGCGTATGCGGTTACTTGCACCGGTCCTTGCAATTTTTGCAGTATTTCGATGCTGGCTTCGCTTAAGCTATTGCGTCCGTTCTGACTGACGTCCCACTGCTGCCGGGTCTGCTGCGCAAGATAGCCGAGCAAAAAAACCAGCAACAGCAGCAAAACGATAAAAAAGCCGTTGTGCATCCGGTAATGGCGCTGCATTTTTTTGTTCAACTCAGCCATGCAAGCGTTCCCCATCCAGCCGGCGGATCGTCAGCACCAGGAAAGTAACCGTGAACAAAATAAAATAAGCCATACTAAAAGTATCGATCAGACCTTGATTGAAGTAGCCGAAATGCTTCAATAAAGAAAAATAGTGCAACCATCCAGCCGTTGTGTCGCTCGCCAGATCAATCAGCCACAATCCCAACAATATCCCCAGAGAGCCCGCCGCCGCAATGACCGGTTGCACCGTCAGGCTTGAAACGTACAATCCGAGCGCGGAAAAACACGCCGCGAGCAAACACAAACCCAGCGAATTGCTGAGCAATAAACCAAAATCCAGCGCACCGCCGGTGCGTAGCGAAAAACACAACGTCACCAGCAAAATGATGACAGCCAAGAAAAACAGCATGAGACTCAAAAACTTGCCCAGCACAATATCGGCGATCGAAACAGGTGCTGACATCAGAAGTGTCAGCGTGTGGTTGCGGCGCTCCTCGGCCAGCAGCCGCATCGATAATAATGGCGTAATCACGAGCAACAGTACTGCCGCGATCATAAATACCGGAGCAACGATGACTTCGGTAATTCCCGGAGGATTGGCGATTTGCAGCAATTGCGGTTGAATTCCCAGAAACGCATCCAAACGCACCAGAAAAACCCACGCCGACACAGCCTGAATCAGCGCCAGCAACAACCAGGCAAGCGGCGAAATAAATAGCATGTGCAACTCTTTACGGATAATGGCGGCAATCATCTTGAAAATCCCGGTTCGCTCATTGAGTCAGCTGTGTAAAAACCATCTCCAGGTTGTAACCCTGCTGATGCAATTGCGCCACGGTTTGATCGAATACCACGCTGCCCTTATGCATGAGCTGCACCCGGTCGCAAACATTTTCCACCTCGGACAGAATATGGGTCGACAAAATCACGCTGCTGTCTCTGCTCAATTCCCGGATCAACGCACGGATCTCGCGCATCTGATTCGGATCAAGCCCTACCGTCGGCTCGTCGAGAATAATCACATCCGGATGATGAATAATGGCTTGCGCAATGCCGGCACGTTGCTGATAACCTTTCGATAACGTACCGAGCAAATCCCTGCCGTGATGCTCCAGGCCACAGCGTTGTTTTACATTTCTCAGCGCCGATTTGATTGATTTTTTGTCGACATGGTGCAGCCGCGCGGCAAACAGCAGATACTCGTCCACCGTCATGTCCAAATAAAGCGGCGGAACCTCGGGCAAAAAACCCACATGAGATTTGGCTTCCCGCGGTTTTTCCAGTAAATCGATACCGCAAATCGAAATACTGCCGTTACTCGGCGCCAAATTACCCGTCAACATGCGTAATGTGGTGCTTTTGCCCGCACCGTTAGGACCAAGCAATCCCAGCACTTCGCCGCGCTTCAATTGCAAATTAACTTCATGCACGGCAACGCGATGACCATACTTACGCCACAGATTGTGCGCCGATAAGACTAAGGCAGCTGTTTCATCAGTCATACAACAGTGTTCCTTGGATTGAGTGGTTTCATCAACAAGTTTCTTTTTTTAGTACCTAGGGAGGCTCTGAAAAACAGTGATATTTCTTAGATTCTTCAGATATTCTCATTGTAAAAAAGGCCGAGATGCGCAGAGGACAATCAAACTCGCCGAAAATCTCATGTTTTTGTGACAGCAGAGTTCTTTCAGCAATCATTTTGTATGTTACGGGCGCACCTC
>JAFEEV010000127.1 GCA_018240935.1 Pseudomonadota bacterium | reverse complement strand
TCGTAGCCGTCGAATTCGAGGAATCCGATGTTGAGCTGGCGCTGGTGGTTTGGCTTAACCTCCTGTTGGGAAAAGCGCGCGAACGTGGCATGGTGTTCAGCCATTTTTATATTCAGCGTCAGAATGATCATTGGCATGGTAAAGCTGCCGGAGAACAATGGCGCGCGGAATTGGAACGCGGCGTCGAAGTCAAAGGCGCGACACTGACCATGCTTGCAGTAAAACCAATCGGCCCGATTTGGGAGTCCCGTTGCGTGGTGGACGTATGAACATACAATCATTGCTTCAGTTACACCCCTACCTCTGGACGCTGCCCAAAGCATCCGGCGAGAAACGCGCGGAAGTACTGCTGTACGGCAACGCGTCATTGCTGACCAGTATGGACGATAAAGTACTGGAGCAAATCGCCAATGTCGCCGCATTGCCCGGTCTGGCCGGAGCGGCGATGACCATGCCGGATGCGCATTGGGGTTACGGCTTTCCCATCGGCGGCGTGGCGGCATTCGATGCCGAACAGGGCGGCATCATTTCAGCCGGTGGTGTCGGTTTCGATATTTCCTGCGGCATCCGCTGCCTGCGCAGCAATCTCAATGTGCACGATGCCGCAACTCATTTTGAACGGCTGGCCGACCGGCTGTTCGCCACAATTCCTGCCGGTGTTGGTGAAGAAGGCCATATCAATCTCAACCCGCAGCAGCTCGATCAAGTGCTGCTGGGCGGTGCGCAGTGGGCCGTGAAACAGGGCTACGGCAATGCTGCGGATCTGGAATATGTCGAAGAAAACGGCTGTGTCGGCGACGCGGCACCGGATCACGTGTCCGAGCTGGCGAAAAAACGCCAGCGCGGCGAAATGGGCACGCTCGGTTCCGGCAATCATTATTTGGAAGTACAGGTTGTGGAACGCATTTACGATCAAGCCGCAGCGCAGGCTTTCGATTTGCACGAAGGTCAATTGGTGATTTCCATTCACTGCGGCTCGCGCGGACTCGGTCATCAGATCGGTACCGATTATCTGGTGATGCTGGCGAAAGCCGCCGGGCGTCTCGGCATCCACCTGCCCGACCGGGAATTAGCCTGCGCTCCGATCAAATCGCCGGAAGGGCAGCAATACCTCGGCGCGATGAACGCCGCAATCAATTGCGCGCTGGCCAACCGCCAAATCCTGACGCATCTGACACGTGAAACTTTTACTGAAATCTATCCCCAAGCATCATTGGAAACGTTGTTCGACATCTCGCACAATACCTGCAAGGAAGAGCAGCACGAAGTGGACGGCAAGCCCCGCTGGCTGCATGTGCACCGTAAAGGCGCCACGCGCGCTTTCGCACCCGGACATCCTAGGCTGCCGGCGCGATACCGTGACGTGGGGCAGCCCGTCATCATCGGCGGCAGTATGGGCACCGGCTCGTACATCCTGGCCGGCAACAGTACCAATCAAGCCTTTGCTTCGTGCAGTCACGGCGCCGGCCGCGCTATGAGCCGCAATCAGGCATTGAAACAATGGGATGGCCGGACCTTGATCAGCGATCTCGCACGTCAAGGCATCCTGATCCGCACCCGCTCGATGCGCGGTGCGGCGGAGGAAGCGCCGGGCGCATACAAGGACGTCGATCAGGTGGCCGAAGTCACGGAACAAGCGGGATTGGCGCGCCGGGTTGCGTTTTTGCGCCCGAAAGTATGCATCAAAGGATAACGTGTAGCGGAAACTTTGAACTCAATCGACCAGGAGGAAATCGTCATGGAAGTCACTTTGCAAATCACCACGCGGGATATGCCCCATTCCGAAGCACTCGAAAGCCATATCCGCGAAAAAGCGGAAAAGCTGGAACGGTTTTATCCGCATATCATGAGCTGCCGGATTGTCGTCGAGCTTCCGCACAAACATCACCATCAAGGGCGGCAGTTTGACGTGCATATCCACATGACCGTACCGGGCGGAGATTTGGCGGTGAACCGCGTCGCCAATGAAGATGTGTACGTCGCCGTGCGTGATGCTTTCGACGCCGCCAAGCGCCAGCTGGAAGATTACGCCCGCAAACAACGCGGCGCTACCAAAGCGCACGCCCCGGTATTGCACGGCAAAGTGACACAGCTATTCAAAGCGGAAGGCTACGGATTCATCGAGACTGCCGACGGAGAAGAGCTGTATTTTCATCGCGACAATTTGGCCGGTCACGATTTCGATCAGTTGGCGCCCGGTAACGAAGTGCAATTTCTCGAGGATATCGGCAACGAAGGCTATCAGGCGAAACGGGTGAGCACGGGCAAGCACCATGCCCCGGGCAGCGCACAGTGAACGCTGGATTTTGGCGATTGGTGCGCTGATGAACGGCTTATGCCATGAAAATTGCACCCGCAGCAGGCGATGCACTCATCGTGATCGATATGCAGAATGATTTTCTGCCAGGCGGCAGCCTTGCGATTGCCGCAGGCGATGCAATCATTCCGCAGCTCAACCGCTATCTGGCTTATTTCGCCGCGCATCGATTACCTGTTTTCGCCACGCGCGATTGGCATCCGCCGGATCATTGCTCGTTTCAACCGCAAGGCGGCCCATGGCCGCCGCACTGCATCGCAGGATCGGACGGCGCGGCTTTCCATTCCGCTTTGGCATTACCCGCCGCCACGCACGTTATCTCCAAAGCAACAACGCGGGAAAGTGACGCTTATTCCGGTTTCAGCGGCACACAACTCGATGCATTATTGCGATCGTTGCATATCCGGCGCGTTTTTATCGGCGGCGTCGCCACCGAATATTGTGTATTCAGCACCGTGCAGGATGCACTGCGGCTGCAATACGCCACCTTCGTACTGGCAGACGCCGTGCGCGCCATCGACCGGCAACCCGGTGACGGTCAGCGCGCCTTGCGGGAAATGATGCATCTGGGCGCACAGCCCATCCGCTATCAGGAGCTTGCATGAACCCGCTATCCAGTCCGCTACTGGCCGACCTATATCAATTCACCATGCTGCAAAGCTATCTTGAGTTAGGCATGGAAGAAACCGCCGTATTCGAACTGTTTGTGCGCAGGCTGCCGCCGGGACGGAATTTCCTCGTTGCCGCCGGATTGGAACAAGTACTCGAATTTCTGGAAAACCTGACTTTCTCAACCGAAGAACTGGATTGGCTCGCCACACGATTTCCGCCGCATGTCATCCGTTACCTCGAACGGTTCCGCTTCGAAGGCGATGTCCACGCCATGCCGGAAGGCACGATCTTTTTCCCCAACGAGCCGGTTGTGCGCATCACCGCACCGCTGCCGCAAGCGCAATTGGTCGAATCGCGCATCATCAATCTGCTGCATTTTGAAACCCTGATCGCTTCCAAAGCGGCGCGCTCGGTGCTGACAGCACCGGACAAACTGCTGGTCGATTTCGGCATGCGCCGCGCGCATGGCGCGGAAGCCGCATTGCTGGCCGCGCGCGCCAGTTATCTGGCGGGATTTTCCGGCACCGCAACGGTACTGGCGGGTCCGCTGTACGGCATTCCGCTATTCGGCACGATGGCGCACTCCTATATTCAGGCGCATCAGGATGAAAGTGAAGCGTTCGAGCATTTTTCCCGCTGCCACCCTGCTAACACGGTGCTGCTCATCGATACTTACGATACCGAAGCAGCAGCGCATAAAGTGGTGCGTTTGGCGCGCAAACTGGCCGCCGGCAACATCACCGTCAAAGGCGTGCGCCTGGACAGCGGCGATCTGGCGGCGCATGCGCGAAATGTCCGCCAGATCCTCGATGCCGGCGGCCTGCACGACACCACCATTTTTGCCAGCGGCAACCTGGACGAATACAAACTGCATGCGCTGTTATCCACGCAGGCGCCGATCGACGGTTTCGGCATCGGCACCGCGCTCGATATTTCCATCGACGCGCCGGCGCTGGATTGCGCGTACAAACTGCAAGAATACGCCGGCAAACCGCGCCGCAAGCATTCCGAAGGCAAGGCCACATGGCCGGGAAGAAAGCAGGCGTACCGCAGGTATGACAACGAGGGTTGTATCGCCGCCGATGTCATCGCGTTGGAAGACGATGATCCGCAACCGGGCGAAGCGTTGATTCAACCTGTGATGCGCGCGGGTA
>JAFEEV010000126.1 GCA_018240935.1 Pseudomonadota bacterium | reverse complement strand
GATACCGACGAAATGAATATGCTTGACTTTATGCTTCATGCAGCGCTCCGCTCAGTTCGATACAAGCTTCAGCCACCACCCGGGTGGCGTCCGGTTTTGCCTGGCCGCGCGCGGCCATGGCCATACCCAGCAATTTTTCACGGGTTAATTCTGTCAGCAGATCCGCCAGTTTCTGCGCAGTCAACTCGCGTTGCGGCAGCAATAGAGCTGCGCCGTGCCGGGCCAAAAATTGCGCATTGGCGGTTTGATGATCATCGACGGCGTGCGGGTAGGGCACCAGAATGCTGGCGACTCCGGCTGCGCTCAATTCCGCGACGGTTAACGCGCCCGCGCGGCAGATCACCAAATCGCAATCGGCGTAGCGCTGAGCCATATCGTCGATAAACGCGCTCACTTCGCCACCCAGTTGCAGCTCTTCGTAGACCTTTTTAACTGCTTCCCAGTGCGCGGCGCCGGCCTGATGCACCACCAAAGGACGTGAATTCTCCGGTATCAATTTAAGCGCTTGCGGCACCACGGTATTTAAAACTTGCGCGCCGAGACTGCCGCCCACCACCAGCAATTTCAACGGACCTTGCCGCCCTTGGAAGCGTTTTTCCGGCGATTCGATTTGCGCGATCCCGGCGCGCACCGGATTACCCGAACATACCGTTGTTTCTGGATTGCCGCGAATTGCGCCGGGAAAACCGAGAAAAATCCTGTCCGCCAGTTTCGCCAGAATTTTATTGGTCAACCCGGCGATCGAATTCTGTTCGTGAATCACCAGCGGTTTATTGAGCAGCGATGCCATCATGCCGCCGGGAAATGCCGGATAACCGCCCATGCCCAGCACCACATCCGGCTGCACGCTCTGAATGATGCGCACGCTCTGCCAGAATGCCTTGAGCAACCGCCCCGGTAGCATCAACCAGGTCATCAGCCGTTTGCCGCGCAACCCGGAAAAGCGGATCACTTCGGTTGTATAGCCGTGCTGCGGCACCAGTGTTAGCTCCATGCCGGCCTCGGTTCCCAGCCAAACAACACGCCAGCCGGCCTGCCTGAGATAATCGGCCACCGCCAATCCCGGAAACACATGCCCGCCGGTACCGCCTGCCATGATCAAAATCGTAGGCGTGCTCATACGTTCAATCCCCGCAAGCGTTGCCGGTTTTCCCAGTCGATGCGCAGCAAAACCGCCAACGCGATGCAATTCGCCGTGATGCTGCTGCCGCCGAAACTCAGCAGCGGCAACGTCAATCCTTTGGTCGGCAAGACGCCCATGTTGACGCCCATATTGATCAGCGCCTGCACGCCGATCCAGATGCCGATGCCTTGCGCCACCAGCGCCGCGAAAGGGCTGCCCAGCTTTGCCGCCAGACGGCCGATGACAAACGCGCGCGTGATCAACCAGATAAACAAAACGATCACGGTCGCCACACCGGCAAAACCAAGTTCTTCGGCCAGCACCGACAGTAAAAAGTCGGTGTGCGCTTCCGGTAAGTAGAACAGTTTCTCCACACTGCCGCCCAGACCTACGCCCAGCCATTCACCGCGCCCGAATGCGATCAGCGCATGGCTCAACTGATAGCCTTTGCCATACGGATCGGCCCACGGATCCATGAAAGCAACCACGCGATTCAACCGGTACGGCGAGCTCAATATCAGCTCGTACAAACCGTACGCCAAGATAGCGATCAGGCTGACGAAAATTTTCAAACTGACACCGCCGAGAAACAAAATCGACATCGCCAGCGCGGCCACCACGAAGAATGCGCCAAAATCCGGCTCGAGCAATAATAACGCGCCGACGATGGACAACACGATCGCGATCGGCACGAAGCCTTTGAAAAACGAATTCAGATCGGCTGCCTTTCGATTGACGTAGTCGGCGGCGTACAACACCATGCAAAACTTCATAAACTCGGACGGCTGAATATTCACCACATACAACGAAATCCAGCGCTGACTGCCGTTCACTTCATGCCCGATGCCAGGTATCAACACCAATATCAGCAGCAGAATGCTGGTTATGAGCAGATAGGTCACGTATTTCTGCCACATCTGCATCGGCACTTGAAAAGCGATCAATCCCAGCAGCAATCCGACACCCAGATACGCGCTGTGCCGCAACAGGTAATGACCGGCGCGGTCGGTGCCGAATTGCGCTTCGGCAATGGCGATCGAAGCGGAATAAATCATCACCAAACCGATACTCAGCAGCAGCAAAGCCGACCATACCAGCGCCTGGTCAAAATCGGCCATGACTCTTTGTTTCTGATGGGTTGCCTGATAAATCATCGGTTAATGTTTTTTCTGTCCAAAACTGAAAAATTTGTTTTCCAATTCCTTGACCGCCGCGACGAACACTTCCGCGCGATGGATATAATTTCTGAACATGTCGAAACTGGCGCATGCCGGTGAAAGCAAGACCACATCGCCGGATTGCGCCAGCAAAAAACTCTTTTGCATGGCTTCTTCCATGGTCACGGCGAAATGCAACGGCACGCCGCAATCTTTCAATTCATTCGCAATAATGTTCGCATCCCGGCCTATCAACACGACAGCGCGGGCATTATTGGCAACCGCCTCGCGCAAATACGAAAAATCCTGCCCTTTGCCGTCGCCGCCGGCGATTAAAATGACGTTATGCTTCATACCGCTCAAAGCGGCCACGGTAGCGCCGACATTGGTGCTCTTGGAATCATCGTAGAATGTGACGCCGTTGAACGCCGCCACTTTTTCCATGCGATGCGGCAAGCCGCGGAATTCGCGCAGCGCCGACAAGAGCGGATCGATGGCTGCGCCGAGCGCGCGGCACAGCGCCAACGCCGCAAGCGCGTTGACTGCATTGTGCAAGCCGTGAACATTCAGTTCGGAAGCTTTCATCAGTGCCTGGTTGCCTTCCAGCAGCCACAAATCATCGCCGTCATGGCGCAGACCGTAATCTGATCCGGTAGGCGATTCGTCCACGCCGAACGTGATTTGCTTTCTGCTGGGTAAAGCCATGGCGCAAACGCCGGGATCATTGCGGTTTAAGACTTGTATGCCTTTCCCGGCCTGCTCGTGCAGAAACACCCGCGCCTTGGCCGTGGCGTAGTCGCGCATGCCGCGATAGCGGTCCAGGTGATCCTCGCTCAAGTTCAATACGGTCGCAACATCGGCATTTAAATTGTGCGTCGTTTCCAATTGAAAACTGGAAGTTTCCAAAACCCAAGCTTGCGGCCAATCGCCTGCATCGATGCGCTGCATCAGCGCATTCAGCACAGCGGGGCCGATATTCCCCGCCACTTCCACATTCCAGCCGCATTTCCTCAGCATGGCACCGGTCATGGCGGTAACCGTTGTTTTCCCATTGGAACCGGAAATCGCCACGACCTTCGGCCGCGGCAAATCACTCCGCTCGAGCGCCCAGGAAAAAAGCACCATGTCGCCGATCACCGGTATTCCCTGTTGCACCGCTTGTTGCACGTTGGGATCCGCTAACGGCACGCCGGGGCTGATCGCAATCATGTCGATGCCGTCAAAAACCGGCGCGGCAAATTTGCCTTTGTGCAGTTCCACGGCTGGAAATTCGGTGCTGATTTGCTGCCAATTGGGCGGTTCCAAACGGCTGTCGGCACCGCGCACCTTGGCGCCTTGCCGCAACAACCATTTCACCATGGACAAACCGGTTTCACCCATTCCCAGCACCAAAATTGTTTTACCTTGTAAATTCATCGTAACTTTAAGGTCGACAGTCCGACCAATACCAAAATAAAAGTGATGATCCAGAATCTGACCACCACCTGATTTTCCTTCCAGCCTTTCAATTCAAAATGATGATGCAGTGGCGCCATACGGAAAATCCGTTTGCCCAGCAACTTGAATGACGCTACTTGCAGCATTACGGACAGCGCTTCCACGACGAAAACGCCGCCCATGATGACCAGCACGATTTCCTGGCGCACGATGACCGTGACGATTCCCAAAGCCGCGCCCAGCGCCAATGCGCCGACATCGCCCATGAAAACCTCGGCGGGATAGGCGTTAAACCACAGGAAAGCCAATCCGGCGCCGGCCATGGCGCCGCAAAACACGGCTAATTCCCCGGCATTGGGGATGTACGGAATACCGAGATATTTGGCAAATACCACGTGACCGGCCGCATACGCAAAAACCGCCAGCGCGCTGCTGATCATCACCGTCGGCATAATGGCCAGACCGTCCAGACCATCGGTCAGATTCACTGCATTGCTGGTGCCGACAATGACGAAATAGGACAGCACGACAAAACCCGTAACGCCGAGGGGAATCGCGACCTCCTTGAAAAAGGGCACGATCATGTCGGTTTGCGCCGGAATTTCCGCGATCGACGCCAGGTATAGCGCAACCACGAGCGCGATCAGCGACTGCCAGAAGAATTTAGCGCGCGCGGAAAGTCCCTTCGGGTTACGGTGAACCACTTTACGGTAATCGTCGACCCAGCCGATCACGCCGAATCCCAGCGTGGTCGCGAGCACCACCCAGATATAGCGGTTGTGCAGATCCGCCCATAATAGCGTCGTCAACACGATCGACATCAGAATCAAGGCGCCGCCCATCGTCGGCGTGCCGGTTTTGACGAGATGCGTTTGCGGACCGTCGTCACGCACCGATTGACCGATTTTGTAAGCGGTCAGCTTACGGATCATCAGCGGGCCGATGATGAAGGAAATCACTAAGGCGGTGAGCGTCGCCAGCACAGTGCGCAGAGTAATATAACTGAACACATTGAACGCGCGGATGTCTTGCGCCAGCCATTGTGCGAGTGTCAGCAGCATGATGACCCCGCCGGTTGCTCCAGTTGCCGCACCACCCGCTCCATATGCATGAAGCGCGATCCTTTTACCAGCAAAGTCACGTCATCCGCCAGCAAACCTTCGGTCACGTGCAGCAGTTCATCGATGTCGTTGAAATGCCGCGCGCCTTTGCCGAATTCTTCCGCCGCGTACGCGCTCAGTTCGCCCAGCGTCAATAAGCGATCCAATCCCGCTTTGCGCGCATCGCGTCCGATCGTGCGATGCAGATCGATGGCGGATTGGCCCAATTCGCCCATATCCCCGAGCACCAGTATCTTTTTCCCCGGAGTTGCCGCCAGCACTGCCAAAGCCGCGCGCACCGATTCCGGATTGGCGTTATAGGTATCATCGATGAGCAGCGCATGGTGCAAACCGGATTTTTTCTGCAACCGGCCCTTTACTCCCTGGAACGCCGCCAGACCGGCGGCGATCGTTTCCTTGCCGATTCCCAGCGCCGCCGCAGCGGCAGCGGCGGCCAGCGCGTTATACACGTTATGCACGCCCGGCGCTTGCAGATTCACTTCCACGCTACCGTCCGGCAATTTCAACCGCATCCGGTTGCTCAATCGATCGGCCTGAAACTCCGCGCTTACCAAAGCTTTTTCACGCAAACCGAAATCGATTATTTTGCGCGCACCGGCATATTCCCGCCACACAGCAGCGTAGCGGTCATCCGCGTTGATCACGGCCGTTCCTTGCGCATCCAATCCGGCAATGATCTCCGCCTTGGCGCGCACCACCGCTTCAACCGATCCCAATCCCTCGATATGCGCAGCCCCGGCATTGGTAATCACGGCGACGCCGGGTTTTGCCAACCCTGTGAGATAACCGATCTCGCCGATATGATTCATACCCATCTCGATCACTGCGTAGCGATGCTGCGGCCGTAAACGCAGCAACATCAGTGGAACGCCGATGTCGTTATTCAGATTTCCTTCGGTCGCCAGAACCTGACCGGCTTGCTCATTTGCCCCGGTGCCATCGCGGGCCGCAGCCTGATGCAATATCGCGGCGATCATTTCCTTGACGGTGGTCTTGCCGTTGCTGCCGGTCACGCCGATCACCGGTAGCGCAAACCGGCTGCGCCAATGCGCCGCCAGTTGCCCTAGCGCCAGCCGCGTATCCTTGACGCGCAACAACGGAATACCGGCCGTTAATTCGCTACTGGCTATTTGCGGAATCAGCGCGGCAACCGCGCCTTTTTCCTCGGCGCTGGCGATAAATGCGCTGCCATCGAACCGGTCGCCGCTCAAAGCCACGAACAAATCGCCCGGCTTGAGCGTGCGGCTATCGGTGCTGACCCCGGTAAACAATCCATCCTGCCCGTTCCATCCGGCTTGCAATACTTGCGCCGCTTCCCGGATCGTCATCATGATTGAACCCGTACCTTTCGGGCCAAATCCTTCAGCACCTGCTGCACAATTTCCGCGTCGCTGAATGGAATCTTGCGCCCGTTTATTTCCTGGAATTTTTCATGACCCTTGCCCGCGATCAGCACGATATCGCTGTTGTGCGCATTGGCGATGGCTTGATAAATGGCCAGCGCGCGATCGGGCTCGATCTGGTAGTTGTCCGCGCCCGCGCCTGCCGCGATATCTTGAATAATGCTCAAAGGATTTTCCGTGCGCGGATTATCGCTGGTAAAAATGACTTCATCCGCCAGCCGCGTGGCGACTTCGCCCACCATGGCGCGCTTGCCTTTATCCCGGTCGCCACCGCACCCCACGACGCAGAACAGCCGCGCGCTTTGCCGGGATGTCCGTTTTTTCGGTTGCGCGCTGCGCAGCAGCTCACGCAACGTGCACAGCACTTTTTCCAGGGCATCGGGCGTATGCGCGTAATCCACGATAATGATCGGCTGGTCAATCCCTTGGTATTTTTCCATCCTGCCCGGAATGGGTTGCACATTTTGCAGCGCCCGGACCGCGTCCGGCAAACGGATTCCGCTTACCAGCATGGCGGCCACGACGGCAAGCAAGTTAGATGCATTGAATTTACCCAGCAGACCAATTTTCAAATGTTCGTGATTATCCTCAAATTCAATATCAAACTCCAGACCATGGATATCAACTTTTAAATTGGAGCCGTAAACCATTTTGAATGGGCTCGGATTACGCTTTTCCGGATAGTGAAATCCGTAGCCGATCACGGTTGTGGATTTATTGGCGAGCTGCCGTGACAACTCGACGCCCAATACATCGTCCATATTGATAACCGCATACTGCAAGCCGGGCCAGAAAAACAGACGCGCCTTGGCGGCGGCATAGGCATCCATATCGCGATGGTAATCCAAGTGGTCGCGCGACAAGTTGGTCAGCACAGCCACCGCGAATACCGTACCGTTGACCCGCCCTTGCACCAAGCCGTGCGACGATACTTCCATCGCCACACCGTGCGCGCCCTGTTCGACGAATCCGGCCAGCGAGCGCTGCAACACTGCGGCATCGGGCGTGGTGTTCTCCGCCCCTTTCAACTCGCCGCAAAATCCGTTGCCGAGCGTTCCCAGCACGGCGGTTTTTTTACCCAGGCTCGTCATGGCTTGCGCGTACCAGTGGCTGCACGAAGTTTTGCCGTTGGTTCCGGTAATTCCAACCATCCATAATTTTTCCGACGGGTGATCATACACATGACTGGCAATCGAACCTGCCTGCGCTTTCAACTCGTCGATCGCCAACGCCGGAATGCGCCACTCGGAATCCCAGGCAAAATCCCGCGGATCCCACAGCACGGCGTTGGCGCCGGCGGCAATCGCTTGCGGAATAAAGTTACGTCCGTCCGCGGTTTCACCGGCGTAAGCGAGAAACGTATCGCCGGGTTGTATCTGCCGGCTATCCGTCACCAGATTCTTAATCGCGACGCCGAGCTCATCCAAGCGATGATGATCGAACAACTGGGGCGCTTTCTTTTTGATCGTCATCCCATTCATCCTTCATCACCCATCTCGGGTGTCGCGGTAAACGTAATCACATTGTTGGCCGGCGCATCCGGCGGAATATTCAGGATGCGCAACGCGCCGGACATGACTTTGCTGAACACCGGAGCCGCTACGGCGCCGCCGAAATATTTACCGGCGGAAGGTTCGTCGATCATCACCGCGATGATCAAACGCGGATTCGATGCCGGCGCGTAGCCGACAAATGTGGAGATATAGCGTTTATTGGCGTACTGGCCATCGATCAGCTTGTGCGCTGTGCCCGTTTTCCCGGCCACGCGGTAGCCGCTGATCTGCGCCAGTGGCGCCGTGCCGCCCGGTTTGGTGGCCATTTCCAGCATGCGGCTCATCGCCTGCGCGGTATCGCGCGAGATTACGCGCTGTCCCATCACCGGCATGTTTTGTTTCAAGAGCGAGATCGGTTTTAATTCGCCGCCGCTGGCAAAAATCGTGTAAGCGCGCGCCAGTTGCATCAGACTGGTGGAGATGCCGTGACCGTATGACATCGTGGCTTGTTCGATCGGCCGCCACTTGTTGTAGGGACGCAATATGCCGCTCGCCTCGCCGGGGAAACCGGAATTCGTCAGCGTGCCGAATCCGGAACGGTTAAACATTTCCCACATCGTTTGCGATTCCAGCGACAAGGCGATTTTTGCCGTGCCGACGTTGCTTGACTGCTGGATGATTTGCGCCACCGTCAGTTCGCCCTTATTGCTGACATCGCGGATGGTTTTCCTGCCCACTTGCCACATTCCCGGCGCGGTTTGCAGCACCGTGTTGGCATTGACTTTGCCGATTTCCATCGCAATTGCCACGGTGAACGGTTTCAATGTCGATCCCGGCTCGAAGGTATCGATCAGCGCCCGGTTGCGCAGCCTCTCATTGGTGATGGATGAACGCCGGTTCGGGTTGTACGCCGGCAAATTGGTCAGCGCCAGAATTTCGCCGGTTTGCGCATCCAGCACGACGATGCTGCCGGCCTTGGCATTATTGGCCAGCACCGCTTCTTTTAATTCCGCGTGGGCGCGATACTGGATTCTTCGATCGATCGACAAAACCAGATCCTGCCCCGGTTTGGGCGGGCGAATGTTTTCCACATCCTCGATGATCTGCCCTTTGTTATCCTTAAGCACACGCCGCCGCCCCAGTTCGCCCGCGAGCGTATCCTGCCAGCCGCGCTCCACGCCTTCCTGGCCTTCGTCGTTGATATCGGTAAATCCCAGCACATGCGCGGCAAATTCGCTTTCCGGATAATAGCGTTTGGATTCGCTGGTCAAATGAATCCCTTTGATTTTCATTTTCATGATTTTTTCAGCGGTATCCGGCACCACTTGCCGCTTCAAATAAACAAACCGGCTATTTTCCCGGTTGAGGCGGTCATTGATTTCGGCGCTGTCCATCTCGAGCAGACTGGCCAGCTTCTTCAGTTGCTCCGGTTTTATTTCCACCACTTTCGGATCAGCGTAAATCGAGGCAACCGGTGAGCTGATTGCCAGGATATGGCCATTGCGGTCGGTAATCATGCCGCGGTCGGCGTTCATTTCCACTACACGGCTGTAACGCGACTCGCCTTTCTCTTGCAGGAAATCATGGTGCATGCCTTGCAAGTACGCCGCGCGCCCCGCCAAACTGATCAAACCGAGCACCAGCAAACCGAACAGCAGCAGCGAACGCCACGCCGATAACTTGATTTGCCGTAATTCGGGTTTGATCATGGTTTTAACCCTTTCGCATCCAGCCGGTTGTCGGCCTCATTGATCGATACGATTTGAATGCTGGCCGCGGCCGGCACGGTCATTTTTAGATATTCTTTCGCGATGTGCTCTATCCGCCCATGCATGATCAATGTGCTTTGTTCCAGTTGCAATCTTCCCCATTCCACATCCAGCTTGCGCTCGATTTCCTTTTCATGTTCCCGCGCCATGTGTAATTTGCGCACCATGTGCTGCGAGGTCACCACGCCCAGCGCGCTTGCGATCAATATCAAAACCAGAAAAATGTTCAGCTTGAACATCCCGTCATCCGTTCAGGGTTACTTTCTCAGCTACACGCATTACCGCGCTTCTTGCGCGCGCATTTTCCGCCACTTCCGGTTCGCCCGGACGCACCGCCCGGCCGATCACGCGCAAGGTCTGCTTGCTCAATCTTTGCACATCCTTTTCCCGCAACGGCACGCCACGCGGCAATTCATCCGCGCTGGCACACTTACGCATAAATTGCTTGACCATGCGATCCTCCAACGAGTGAAAACTGATCACCACCAGGCGTCCGCCCGGATTCAACAACTCCACGCACTGCGGCAGCACCAGCGACAACTCCTCAAGCTCCCGGTTGAGAAAAATCCTGATCGCCTGAAAAGTACGCGTCGCCGGATGCCGGATGCTCTCACGTTGACGCGGGCGCACCACCGCCGACACGATTTCGGCAAGCTGCGCGGTGGTCACGATGGGCTGCCGCACTCTCGCCGCCACGATCGCCCGGGCAATCTGGCGCGCAAACCGTTCTTCGCCGTATTCCTTGATCACCCGCTCCAATTGCCCTTCCGCAACCGCCGCCAGCCACTCCGCCGCGGTTTGTCCGCACGTGGTAT
>JAFEEV010000125.1 GCA_018240935.1 Pseudomonadota bacterium | reverse complement strand
CGGTAGACGTTATTAAAACGGTGCAACCGCACCCCCTTTTACTTGCCGCGCAATGCGATCTGCGATAGTTCCAGCATTATGACGAGCGCCGCATGGCGCCGCTTGCTTCATTGTTGTGCGCATCGCCTTTGCTGATCGATTCCTGTAGCACCGGCGGCACCGGCAGTTTGAGCTGGCGGTACAGGTTTGCCAGGTTCAATCTGAATAGATGATCGAAACTGGCGACCGAGTGCGCCGGATTGTAATCGCCAAACCACCAGAACCAGTCGGAGCTTTCGCAGGATGCCAATTGCCGGCTGGCTTCGATCTTTTTTTCGCCGCTCAGGCGGCCGCTTTGCATGACCAGATCGAAACTGTGTTTTGCGGCGCACAGCATGTCCCAGGCGCGATTCTTTTCCTTGTCGCCGATCCAGGTCGAAAACGTTCCGTACACCCAGCTGCCGGCTGCCAGCGTGGGTAATGATTGAATGTCATTGGTCTTTTCCGTATCGGCGATATAGTTGCGATAGGTCGTGGTGCGGATGTGCGGATGATTCTCCAGCAAGCTGTAGAGGTCTTCGAGAAAATAAAAGCCATTGTAAGGGTACGATTCCCAGGCGTTCTCTCCATCCAGAATCACGCTGACCACTGGACTTTCGTCGGGCGGCGTGCTGTGGTAAATGCGTTCCAGCGCTTGGATAAAATTTTCCGCCGCATCGCGTCCGAACCATTTGGAATATTCGAAACCGATCAAATCGGATAATTGATCGTCGCGGAAAAAGCAGATGACTTGTCCGGTTTCACCGTCGAAGCGGTACGGGCGGTACAAATATTGGTTACGGTCCGGTAACGGCGCATCCGGATAAGAAGCGCGCAAGCTGTTGGCCAGCACGCCTTCGCCACTGGCGCTCCAGCGGCAGCCTTGCTCGGCGAAGATTTTCAATAACGCCGCCGAAAGTGCGCCTTCGGCCGGCCAGACGCCGACGGGTTTTTCGTTGAAACGCTGCGTGTGGCTGGTTACTGCCGAGGACAGATGAAACGCCACGCGGCTGCGTCCGCCCGGATACAGATGATGTTCCGGCAGCGCGACGTCGGGCTGGCTGTCCCGCGCGGATGCAAAATCGATCAGTAACGGCGCGAGCGGATGATAGTGCGGTGTGGTGGATAATTCGATCTGACCGGATTCGGCGAGTTTGCGGTAGCGCGGAATCAGGTTCTTGATCAACTCACCGGTCAAATTGAACAGCTGCAAGCGGTCCTCGTAGCTGAATTCCTGGCTTTGCGCCATCAATCGCATGACAAATTCATTATTGCGCCGGACGCTTTCTCCCATCCACGCCAGATGGTACCACACCAGCAAATCGGCCAGGTACTGCCCGGAAAAATATACCAGCTCGCTTTCGCTGCGCCGGTTGAACATCTGATAAAGCTCGTGCAAACGCTTGTAGGCCGGATAGGGTTGCAGCATGGTGGCATGATTGCTGAGGAAACAACTATCGAACACATACAAACGATCCTGGACGGAGATATGTTCGAGATCCGGCGTGGCCAGCAAGCGCAGCAACGGGCTGCGAATATGTCCGGTGGAAAATTGCGCGCTGAAGTCCTCCAGTTGATCGAGCAACACCGGCACGAAGTTGATCACCGCTTTGGTGTTAGGGTGCATTTCCAGGTGGTAAGCCATGTCGGTGTAATCCTTGATGGCGTGCAGATACACCCACGGCAGCACAAATTCGTTGGTGACGTAGTCCCGGTAATCCGGCTGATGCATGTGCCACAGTAAGACTAAATTTAATTGTTTCATTTGCAAAGGGTAATACCCGTTTGGAAATTGTTATTAGAGGATTGACGAGTACGATACGTTCGCGGGAGATCAGCAAACTTTATGGATTTCCTGCCCCAGCATTTCGGGCGTGATCAATGTAATGCCTTTCTCCGTTACATAAAACCGCTTGCGGTCTTCATCGGCATCATATCCCACCACCAGTCCTTCCGGAATGACGCACCTTTTTTCCACGACCACGCGCCGCAGACGCGCGCGCCGGTTAATCACCACATCCGGCAGGATAACCGAATCCTCGACCGAGCTGAAACTGTTGACCTTGACATTGGAAAACAGCAAGGAACGGCGCACGGTGGCGCCGCTGATGATGCAACCGCCCGACACCGACGAATCCAAGGCCTGGCCGCGGCGGTTGTCGTCATCGAAAACGAATTTGGCCGGCGGCAGCTGTTCCTGATGCGTCCAGATGGGCCAATCGGCATCGTACAAATTGAGCTGCGGGGTGACGCTGATCAAATCGACGTTGGCTTCCCAGTAGGCGTCGATCGTGCCGACATCGCGCCAGTACGGAATGCCGGACGCCATGTTGACGCAACTGTTCTGGAAACGGTGCGCGAAGACATGATAGCGCGGCACCAGATAGGGAATGATGTCCTTGCCGAAAGCGTACGACGAATCCTGCGTTTGGTGATCGCGGATTAATTGCTGATAGAGGAATTTGGCGTTGAACACATAAATCCCCATGCTGACCAGCGCTTTTCCCGGTTGACCGGGGATCGGCGCCGGGCGGGCCGGTTTTTCGGTGAAACTGGTGACCTGCCAGGCCGTATCGACGCCCATCACGCCGAAGGCGGTGGCTTCTTCCAGCGGCACTTCCAGGCACGCCACCGTCATATCCGCTGCTTTTTCGATATGCTCGGCGAGCAATTTGCCATAATCCATCTTGTAGATGTGATCGCCGCCCAGAATCACGACGTACTTGGCATCGTGGCGCTGCATAATGTCGATGTTTTGAAAAACCGCGTCGGCGGTGCCCTGATACCAGGTTTCGTCGGCGGTGCGCTGCTGCGCCGGCAGCAGTTCGACGAATTCCTTGAAGCGGCCGTCAAGGAAACTCCAGCCGTGCTGAATATGGCGGATCAGACTCTGCGCCTTGTATTGCGTCACCACGCCGATGCGCCGGAAACCGGAATTGACGCAATTGGAAAGCGGAAAATCGATGATG
>JAFEEV010000124.1 GCA_018240935.1 Pseudomonadota bacterium | reverse complement strand
CCGATAGTGAGCAGATTATCGAGGAAGCCATCAAGCGATTCCAAACCGCATCGATTCCTCCCGGCGCGCCTGCACCTGCGCCGCAAACGATGGCTTCCGGTTCCGCCGCCGCTGTGGAAAAAGAACCGGCGGCTTCTGCAACCGCCGCTAGCGGCGCCGATCCGGAACTGCTGGAGATTTTCCTGGAAGAAGCGGACATCGTGCTCGCCGGTATCGCCGATGATTTACATAAATGCCGCATGGATGCCGCCGCTCGCGAGCCGCTCGCCAGTTTGCGGCGCGGATTTCATACCTTGAAAGGCAGCGGCCGCATGGTCGGGCTGGACGAGATGAGCGACGTGGCCTGGAACGTGGAACAAGTGCTGAATCTTTGGCTGAGTGAAAGAAAACCGGCTTCCGATCCGGTGCTGGCGTTGATCGGCAATGCCCACCAGGCGTATGGCGGATGGTGCAAGAATCTGCGCGAGCAGGGCAGCGCCGATGTCGATGCGGAAGCATTGCTGCTGGCGGCGAAAGAATTGTTAACCCGCAAGAAAGCCGGCAAAAAATCAGCCGCCAAGCCAAAAGCCGAAGCGACCGCTCCCGCAATCGAAGCAGTTCAAGTGGCTGCAACCGCAGAACCGGCCGCACCGCTGACACCGGCGCCAGACGGAGCCGCACAGGCGCTGCAACCGCCGCAAACTTTGCCGGCAGCGGCGGAGCCGTCCGATCATATCAATCCGGAATTGTTGCAGGCATTTCTGGAAGAAGCGGACAGCATCATCCCGCAAATCGGCGGGAAATTGCGCGGCTGGCGCATGCTGCCGCAAGACGAGGATATTCATCATGCGCTATTGCGGCTGCTGCATACGCTGAAAGGCGGCGCGCGCATGGCAGGCGCTGTGCCGCTGGGTGAACTGATTCACGCGATGGAAAGCCATGTGGAAGCGGCTTTTCGCGAGCGCAATATCACCGATGCGGCATTGGATCAACTGGAAAGCGCATTCGACGCAATCAGCGGCAAGATCGAAGCATTGCAGGATAGCGTGCATGGCGCGGTTGAAGAAAGCCGGCCGGCCGCTGTGACCTTGTCCGAACCGGTGCAGCCGCCGGCCGAGGCAACCGGACTGCTGCAATCCAAAACGCTGCTGCGCATCAATTCCGAGCTGATCGACCGCTTGGTCAGCGATGCCGGTGAGGCGAGCATTTTGCGCGCAAAAATTGAAGCGCAACTGAGCAGCTTCAAGCAATCGTTGCAGGACCTGACGGAAAGCACGCATCGTCTGCACGATCAGCTGCGCGAAGTGGAAATTCAGGCGGAAACGCAAATGCAGTCGCATCTTGCCCAACAGCATGACGGCGAACACACATTTGATCCGCTCGAATTCGACCGCTTTACCCGCTTCCAGGAACTGACGCGGTTGATGGCGGAAAGCGTGGACGACATCGTGACCGTGCAAAAGAACCTGCGCTCGACGCAGACCGCCGCTGAAGAAGCGGTGGCGCAGCAAGCAGTGATCAACCGTCAGTTGCAGCAATCGCTGCTGCAAATCCGCACGATTCCTTTCAGCAATTACGCCGAGCGCTATTACCGCATTGCCCGGCAGGTGGCGGAGGATCTGGGCAAGAAAGTCAATTTCGAAATTCACGGTGCCGAGACCGATATCGATCGCAGCGTGCTGGAGAAAATCAATCCGCCGCTGGAACATCTGCTGCGCAACGCCATCGCGCACGGCATTGAAGAACCGGAGCAAAGACGGCAAGCGGGCAAACCCGAGCACGGGCAAGTTGTTATCCAGTTGCGCCAGGCAGGCAACGAAGTCAGCATCACGCTCAGCGACGACGGCTGCGGTTTGAATTTGCCGCGCATCCGCGAGGAGGCGCTGCGCCTTGGGTTGATTCAACAGAATGAAGTGCTCGACGACAGCAGGATCATGTCGCTGATTTTTACCCAGGGCCTGTCGACGACCGATTCGGTGACCGGCATTGCCGGCCGCGGCATCGGTTTGGATATCGTCAAAAATGAAATTGCGATGCTGGGCGGGCGCATCAGCGTGCAATCCGTTGCCGGTCAAGGAACGGCGTTTGTGATCAACCTGCCGCTGACATTATCCGTGGCGCAAACACTGATGGTTCGCAGCGGCAAACAAACGTACGCGATTCCCGCGTTCATCGTCGAGCATCAGCGCGAATTCGATCTGGATACATTGCAGAAAATCTATCAGGATCGCCGCATCACGCTGAACGGCATCACCTATCCGTTCTCCCATCTGTCGCATTTGCTCGGTGAAACCGATCATGTCCCGGAAACCGCCCGGCATAGCCAGGTTTTATTTCTGCATAGCGGTACCCAGTATCTGGCGGTGCACGCCGACGAACTGCCCGGCAGCGCTGAAGTGGTGGTCAAAAATACGGGCGCGCAACTGGCGCAAGCACCGGGCGTGGAAGGCGCCACCATTACCGGTGACGGCGAAGTGATTCTGATCTTGAATCCGGTGAAACTACTGCAACGCAGCGATGTGCAGTCAGTGCTCAATACTCCTGCTGCAAGCCCGGCTCCGGTGCGGCGGAAGAAAACAGCCGCGCCGCCGGCCGTCATGGTGGTGGACGACTCGTTGACAGTACGAAAAGTCACTTGCCGTTTGCTGGAACGCGAGGGTTGCGACGTGCTGATCGCGAAAAACGGCGCGGAAGCGGTCGAGATTTTGCAGGAAACCACGCCGGATGTCATGCTGGTCGATCTGGAAATGCCGAAAATGAACGGTTTCGAATTGATCAAGAAAGTACGCGCCAATCCGGCAACGGCGCACATGCCGGTCATCATCATTTCATCCCGGACTGCGGAGAAACACCGCACAATCGCCAAGGATCTGGGCGTCAACGTGTTTCTCGGCAAACCTTACAAAGAGGAAGAGCTGCTCGATCATTTGTCAGGACTTATCAGGAAATAGCACCCATATAAATAAGGGCCGCATATAGCGGCCCTCTCATTTGGTGCATCTTTCTGCTTGTTAGCGTCCAGAGCACAAATCCCAATATTCTATTGTGGTATATATTCTAATGACAAAGCTCAAGACGATCAATAAAATCATATAGAAACTTCAATCATAGCTGGAGAATATACCTTGCTGCATAAGAATAAGATGGGTTATCGCCTAGCCCTCGATTTAGGATCAACTTCACTGGGTTG
>JAFEEV010000123.1 GCA_018240935.1 Pseudomonadota bacterium | reverse complement strand
TTTTAAATTAACAAATTTGAGTGATTAATTAATTTGGGTTGTGAAGTATTTCCTGGGCATGCGCTTGAATAGCCCATTCTTGTGTGGCTGATACCGCATGTTAATACGCCAAACAATGGAACTTTCAACCGGGAGAGTAGGGCTGCAGCCGTTACCGGGCTTGCAGCAAGGTGCGGATTTGTTCGCGATGCAAGGCATACCAGCGTTTGCCGATATCCAGCGCTTTTTGTTGCACGATGGTGTTATTGGCCGAATCCATGTGGTCCGGCATATCGTAGTCTTTCAAGTAGTGATTGATATACAGCACTTGATTGCCCAGGATTTCCGCCGTGGTTTTTACATTGGCCAGCATCTTTTCCCGCAGTATGATCGACGCGATGCCCTGCGCCGACCATTGCAAACCGCCGTAGCGGCAGGCTTTGGCTCCGCTGATGGCAAAACTGCGCCAGCCGGAACCGATCGACAACAGCTTGATATCCTGCTGATGCCAGCAGCGTTGCGCGTAGAGGTAAGCGCTGAAACCGGGATTGTTCATGCCGACGCCGCCGTCAATGCGCCAGCCGCCGTCCTGCATCTGCACCGGCGGGTAATAGGAGGGCGCGGCGGTACAGGCATCGGCGATTTCGCTGAGTAAAAAATCCGGCTGATTGCCATTGGTGAAGATTTCCAATTGATCCTGATTGAGATTGAAACAGGGAATGAAAATCCGCTTGGCGAGGGAAGAAAGTTTTATATCCCCTAATTCCCGCTGTAACACCAGCTTCTTCGGGATGCCTTGATATTTAGGCCGGACTTGCAGCGTGTGCAGCAAGCGGCCGAAGCGCTGTTCCGTCATCATTTCTTGCAGCAATTTTTCCTGCAAAATTTTCTCGATGATGCGGTTGGCGCTGAATTGCCGTCCGAGGATCAAGCAAGTGATCAATCCGCCGGATGAAGAACCGGCGATCAGATCGAACAAATCGTAAGTGGCAGCGCCGGTATCGTCTTCCAGACAAGCCAGCACACCCAATTGAATCAACAGATGGCTGCCGCCGCCGTCCAGGCTTAAAACGGTTTTTGCTGACGATGAAGGGTTCAAATGAATTTAAGCCGCTCTTTTACTGGCCAGCAGTTCCGCTTGCACGAGATTTTTATGCTGCTCAAAGCGTTCAGCCCAGAATACCAGTTCCAGCGAGCCGTCGAGATGCTCCAGTAAAGTGGAACAGCTTTCCACCCAATCGCCGTCGTTGCAGTAAAGTATCGAATTGATTTCCCTAACTTCGGCGTGATGAATGTGGCCGCAGACAACGCCGTCGACGCCGCGATCCTTGGCCAGATGCGCCAAAGCTTCTTCAAAACTGCTGATGTAACTGACTGCGTTTTTGACTTTCAGCTTGAGGTAAGCGGACAGCGACCAATACGAGTAGCCGAAGAATTTGCGCAAGCCGTTGAGATAATGATTCAGATCGAGCAGCGTGTCGTACGCGATATTGCCGAGTTTGGCTAGCCAACGGCTGTTTTTGACGATCATGTCGAACTCATCACCGTGCATGATCAGCAATTTCTTGCCTTCGGCCGTGGTGTGCACATAGTCCTGGTGAATTTCGACATTGCCGAACACATGACCGGCGCAATCCCGCAGCGCTTCGTCGTGATTACCCGGCACATAAATCACTTTGGTGCCGTGTTTGGCCTTGCCGAGGATGGAGCGGATGACATTGGTATGATGCTGCGGCCAATATGGGCTCTTTTTGATGCTCCAGAAATCGACGATATCGCCGACCAGAAAGAGATAATCCGTTTCCACCGAATGCAGAAAATGCAACAAGGCTTCCGCCTGACAACCGCGAAACCCGAGATGCACATCGGAGATCCAAACGCTTCTTACCTTGATGGATGCATTATTCTTAACCATACAGTCCTTTTTTAATGGATAAATGATGGTTTTGCAGCATAAAGATCGTTTGTTAAGCTTGTTTGAAGCATTTGTTAAATATTGATGAAATCTTGATGAAAAATAAGCGATAACGCGGATTTCTTTGATACCGGAGAAAGGATTCGAGTAACATGCGCCTTTTATCGCAAGCGGGATTCCGGTCACACTGAGCTTAGTAACCATGCGCGCGCCATCAACGATTAAACAACCCTTTCCCGAATTGGAACAAATCGAAGCCATTCTGCACGAAGGCGATGCGGCCCGCTTGCAAAGCCGGGTGCTGTGCCGGGTGCCGTGCGGTGATGATCTGTTGCCGGTGTATGCGTTGACGCTCGGCAGCCGCGATCCGGGCATACCGTGCGTGACGTATGTCGCCGGTGTACACGGGCTGGAGCGCATCGGTACGCAAGTGGTCATTGCCTTTCTCGAGGGATTGCTGGAACGGCTGAAATGGGATCGGGTGCTGGCGGATATATTGCAGCGGGTGCGCATTCATTTTCTGCCGATCGTCAATCCCGCCGGGATGCTGAACAAAACCCGCGCCAACGCGCAAGGCATCGACTTGATGCGCAACGCGCCGGTCGATAGCCGCGAAAAGACTATTCTGCTGGCCGGCGGTCATCGCATTTCACCGCTGTTGCCGTGGTACCGCGGCAAAAGCCACGAGCCGATGCAAGCGGAAGCCCAGGCGTTGTGCGATTTCATCACGCAGGAAGTGTTTCCCGCGCCGTTCAGTCTGGTGCTCGATTGCCATTCCGGTTTCGGTTTTCGCAATCAAATCTGGTTTCCGTACGCCCGCAGCCGGTTGGAGCCGATCAAGCATCTCAAGGAAGTGTGCTACTTGCGCAACCTGTTCATGCAAACCTATCCGCATCAGGATTATCTGTTCGAGCCGCAATCGCAGCATTATCTGGTGCACGGCGATTTGTGGGATTTTTTGTATTTGCAATCGTTGCAACAGAACAATATTTTTCTGCCGCTGACGCTGGAAATGGGCTCGTGGCGCTGGATTCGCAAGAACCCGCTGCAATTGCGGCAACTGCTCGGCTTGTATCATCCGATCAAACCGCACCGGCTCAACCGGGTACTGCGAAGCCACCTGATCTTGATGGAATTTTTGCTGCACGCCACGCTGTCGTACCAAAACTGGCTCGACCGCAGCGACGCGAAGCAGTTGGAACAACAAGCTTTGGCGCTGTGGTATCCATGAACCGTCCGGCGCATTTCGTGCTGCTGCGCGGTCTTTGGCGCGAAGCGCGGCACTGGGGCGAGTTTCCCGGTCATGTGCAGCAACGATTCCCCGGCACATTGATCAGCACGCCGGATATTCCCGGCAACGGCTTGCGCAATCATGAAACCAGCCCGGCTAGCATCGCCGGTATGACCAGTGCGCTGCGTCAGCAAGTTGATCTGAACCAACCAATCCGGCTGATCGCTTTGTCGATGGGCGGCATGATCGCGATCGACTGGATGGGACGCTATCCCGCTGAAATTGAAGCCGCGGTATTGATCAACACCAGCGCCAGACCGCTGTCGCCGTTTTATCATCGCTTGCGCTGGAGGTCCTATCCCTATGTTCTACCGATGATTCTTCATTCCGCTGCGCAGAGGGAAGCGGATATACTGCGGTTGACTTCCAATCGCCATCCGCATGACGGCAAGCTGCTTCAAAATTGGCAGCAATGGCAACGGCAAAATCCGGTGTCGCCAGTCAGCGCTAGAAACCAATTGCTCGCCGCCATGCAATTTTCAATCACCGCAAAACCGCAGCAACCGTTACTGGTTATCACCAGCCGGGCGGATCGATTGGTGGATTACCGTTGCAGCCGAAAACTGGCGCAAACCTGGAATGCAGACTATGTGGAGCACGAATCCGCCGGACATGATTTGCCTCTGGATGAGCCGGAGTGGTTGGCTCAACGTATTAAGCAGTGGTTTGATAAACGGTAAATCGGCTTCCAACCAGTGGCAACGCGTGAGCTATGTGTTAATTCTGCATACTCTGTGTAGAATAAAGCGTAACGATACACATGGAGGCGTGATGAGAACCAATATTGTTATTGACGACGAATTGATGGATGAAGTGATCAAACTCACGGGAGTAAAGACCAAAAAAGAAGCGGTAGAGCTTGGCTTGTTAACCTTGCTAAGAATAAAAAAACAGGAAAAGATCAGGCAGTTTCGGGGTAAGTTGAGTTGGGACGGCAATCTCGATGACATGAGAACGGATTGATGGTATTGGCCGACACCAGCGTATGGGTGGATTTCTTCAACGGTAAAATCACCGGTCAGACTGAAAAACTCGATCATTATCTGTCCAGTACGGTGTAATTGTTGTTGGAGACTTGATCCTGGCGGAAGTGCTGCAAGGATTCAGGAGTGACAAGGATTACCGGATTGCCAAATCACTGCTGACCGAGCTTGCGCAGGTGCAGCTGTGCAATACCGATCTGGCAATTAAGTCTGCTCAAAATTATCGCGCGCTCAGAAAACAAGGCATTACCATCCGAAAAACCATCGATTGCCTCATCGCTACGTACTGCATTGAAACCAAAACACCCTTACTTTTTTCCGATCGTGACTTCGATCCATGGATAGAAAATTTGCAGCTTAAAGATGCATCGGTTCTGTGATTCTTACGTAAATACACAACTGGCTGGAATATTTTTGGGGCTGTAGTA
>JAFEEV010000122.1 GCA_018240935.1 Pseudomonadota bacterium | reverse complement strand
GGAATTTGTTCTGAGACCGTGATTATTTTATGCCCAAGGGCGCGAGGAATCGAATTCAAAGCATTTGAGGGTTGCAGCGGCTATTAAGTGTGACGGGGGAGATATTGTGAATCTATCACAATAAACAAGATAAGAAAAAAGGAGCGGACATTAATGCAAATGCCAGCCCCTTCTTTTATTTTTGGTAGGTCGTGGCAGATTCGAACTGCCGACCAACGGATTAAAAGTCCGCTGCTCTACCGGCTGAGCTAACGACCCAAAGCGCAGCATTATACCTGAATCAATTAACGATAGAAATGGCTTTATCAGATTGTGTGCTTGTTCTGATACCACAAGAAAGGGCTATAATGCCTTGCGCGCTGACAATATTGCAAGAATTGGATAAAATGCACGTGAAAACGCTTGCGGAATTACTAAAAAATTACATTAAATTTCAGTACCGTAAAAAATTTTCCCATCGCTATAAAATCAAAATCCATACCCTTCCGGTATTTATTTTGCCAAAATCGGTACATACATCGTATGTTATTGAAATCCGGTGGCGTCAATTAAAACTACAGGAAGCGGTCGTCTAGCCCGTGTTTTTTTAAATATTCGCAGGTTAGACACACAATGTTAGGTCAATTCTATTATATGATTAGGGGAAGTAACTGATAATGCTGACACATTTGCAGCGCTTAGAAGCGGAGAGTATTCAGATCATGCGGGAAGTCGTCGCGGAATGCGAACATCCGGTGATGCTTTATTCCATTGGCAAGGATAGCGCTGTCATGCTGCATCTGGCAGTAAAGGCATTTTACCCTTCTAAGCCACCGTTTCCGCTGCTCCATGTCGATACGACATGGAAATTCAGGGAAATGATTGAATTTCGTGATGTCATGGCGAAAAAACTCGGACTTGAGTTGCTGGTTCATATCAATCCGCGCGGTGTGGAAAAGGGAATTAATCCATTTACGCACGGTTCGGCGGTTCATACGGATATCTGGAAGACCGAAGGATTGAAGCAAGCATTGGACAAATACGGTTTCGATGTGGCTTTCGGCGGCGCGCGCCGGGATGAAGAGAAATCCCGTGCGAAGGAACGCATTTTTTCCATCCGCTCGGCGCAGCATCGTTGGGATCCCAAGCTGCAAAGGCCGGAACTGTGGCGGCTATATAATGCGCGCAAGAATAAAGGTGAGAGTATCCGGGTATTCCCGCTTTCCAACTGGACTGAACTCGACATCTGGCAATATATTTATCTGAATGACATTCCCATAGTACCGTTGTATTTCGCCAAGGAGCGTCCTGTCGTCGAGCGCGATGGCACATTGATCATGGTGGATGACGAACGTTTGCCGATGCGGGAAGGCGAGCAGCCGATGATGAAAACGGTACGGTTCCGCACCTTGGGTTGTTATCCGCTTACCGGTGCAATTGAAAGCGAAGCGAACACATTGACGGCGATTATTCAGGAAATGCTGCTGGCAAGAACCTCCGAGCGGCAAGGCCGGTTGATTGATCACGATTCCGCCGGTTCGATGGAAAAGAAAAAACAGGAGGGCTATTTCTAATGGCGCACGTATCGGATTTGATCGCAGAAGACATCGAACTGTATTTAAAAGTTCATGAAAACAAGAGCCTGCTCCGATTTATCACTTGCGGCAGTGTCGATGACGGAAAAAGCACTCTGATCGGCCGGTTGCTCTATGAATCGAAGATGCTGTTTGAAGATCAATTGACTCAATTGGAGGTTGATTCCAAGAAAGTCGGCACGCAAGCAGGCGATCTGGATTTTGCGCTGCTGGTTGATGGACTGGCGGCAGAACGCGAACAGGGCATTACCATTGGTGTCGCGTACCGTTTTTTTTCCACCGACAAACGCAAGTTTATCGTCGCCGACGCGCCCGGGCACGAACAGTATACGCGTAATATGATTACCGGCGCGTCGACTGCGGACGTAGCCATTATTCTGATCGATGCGCGCAAAGGTGTGTTGACTCAGACGCGGCGGCACAGCTATTTGGTTTCGTTAATCGGCATCAGGCATGTGGTGCTGGCGATCAATAAGCTCGACATGGTAGGGTATTCCGAAGAGGTTTATAACCGCATCGATCACGATTATCGTGTGTTCGCTCAGAAAGTCGGGCTGCGGAATATCGTCACCATTCCGATGTCGGCCTTGAAGGGCGACAATATAATTGAATTGAGCAGGAATACACCGTGGTATTGCGGCGATACCTTAATGGGGTATCTGGAGACCGTGCAAGTTGAGGATGCCGCTGAACAATCCGGTGTTTTTCGCATGCCGGTGCAATGGGTGAATCGTCCCAATCTGGATTTTCGCGGTTATTCCGGCATGGTCGTGCGCGGCAGCGTCAAACCCGGCGATCCGGTGTGTGTGCTGCCGTCCGGCAAAGAAAGCCGGGTGGCTCGTATCGTCACTCAAGACGGCGATCTCGACCGGGCGGTTTGCGGGCAATCGATTACGCTGACGTTGACGGATGAAATCGATATCAGCCGGGGCGATGTACTGGCAACAACCGATTCGCCGCCTGGCGTGGCCAATCAATTTACAGCGACCGTGGTTTGGATGATCGACGAACCGCTGCTTCCCGGCAAGCCGTACTTGATGAAAATTGGTACAAAAACGGTAACCGCCAATATTTCCGAGTTGAAGCATAAGGTCAATGTGAATACGCTCGAGCGTATTGCCGCAACTCAGCTGGAACTCAATGAAATTGGCATTTGTAATCTCGCCACCGATCAGCTGATCGCATTTGACCCGTATAGCGAAGATCGTGATACAGGCGGTTTTATTGTGATCGATCGCCTGACCAATAATACGGTGGGGGCAGGCATGCTGCATTCGGCCTTAGAGCAATCGCACAACCGCGCCGGGTGGCAAACAATCACTGTGAATAAACAAGCGCGCGCCGTCCTCAAGGGACAAAAACCATTCATCATGTGGTTTACCGGATCGTCCGGAAACAGCGGATCGGCCATCGCTATTTTGCTCGAGAAAAAGCTGTATTCATCGGGCAAACATACTTATCTGCTGGACGAAGATCAGGTTCGCCGCGGTTTGAGTAAAGATCTCGGTTTTACCGATGCCGCCCGTATTGAAAATATCCGGCGTACTGCGGAGGTGGCCAAGTTGATGGCCGATGCCGGGCAAATCGTGCTGATTTCTCAAAGTTCGCCGCTTCCTGCCGAGCGCAAAATGGCGCGTGAACTAATGATACAAGGTGAATTTTTCGAGGTATTTATCGACGCGCCGGTCCAGGCGGCGGAGGCGCAAGATCTTGAAGAATTGCAAAAAGGAGATCGCAGCAAAATCCATTCAACCGGTAAAGCATCGGATAATCCGGAAATCCGTATCGATACGGCAATTCAAACCCCTGAACAGGCGGTGGAGCATATCATCCGTTACTTGACGCAAGCGGGCGTGCTCAGTTAATTGCGCTATTGTCCGATAATTCATCGCATGCATTGGTGTGACACGATTGGCGGCGATGCGAACGAATGAACGCACCGCATCACAAAGCCTCTGACTAGACGTGTAAGTTTTACGGTTCATTAAATCATTTTGTAACCGTTTTCATGCCACACTGTCATCGCGCGCTGGAAAAACTGTGAAGCATTCGAATAGATCTATTACTTTTCATCGGATTAATTATCATGATTCTTGTTACAGGCGGTGCTGGATACATCGGATCGCACACTTGCGTCGAATTGCTGAATGCGGGATTTGACATTACGGTTTTCGATAATTTCTGTAACAGCAACCCGGAAGCGCTGGCGCGAATCCGGAAAATCACCGGCAGAAAACCTGAATTAATTACCGGCGATTGCCGTGACCGGTCTGCCCTGACGGCGGCATTACGGCACAGCAAAGCCGAAGCGGTTATCCATTTTGCCGGACTTAAAGCCGTAGGGGAATCGGTTGAGCAGCCGCTGTCTTATTACGACAATAACGTCGCCGGAACATTACGCTTGCTGGAAGCGATGCAGGAATGCGATGTCAAAACACTGGTATTCAGTTCTTCGGCAACCGTTTACGGTGATCCGCTTCGGCTGCCGCTAACCGAAGATCATCCGCTGGCTCCAACGAATCCCTACGGCCGCAGTAAGCTGATGGTCGAAGAGATATTGCGCGATTTGCAGCGCAGCGACAATTCATTCCGGATTGCTATATTGCGGTACTTCAATCCGGTAGGAGCACACGCCAGCGGATTGATCGGTGAAGATCCGCAAGGAATCCCAAATAATTTAATGCCTTTCGTAGCGCAAGTCGCAATAGGGCGCAGGGAAATTCTCAATGTATGGGGAAACGATTACCCCACGCCGGATGGTACCGGTGTGCGCGATTATATTCATGTCGTCGACTTGGCATATGGGCATCTCAAGGCCTTGGAAGCGCTCGAGGCTTCACGTCCTACACAAGATAATCAATATTCCGGCTGTTTGACCGTAAATTTGGGCACCGGCCGAGGGTATAGCGTACTGGATGTGGTGCGTGCATACGAGCAGGCGAGCGGACGG
>JAFEEV010000121.1 GCA_018240935.1 Pseudomonadota bacterium | reverse complement strand
TAATAGCGCAAACCGACCACAAACTTGCTGCGCGCCACCTCGTCATTCAGCTTATACCAGCGTGCATCAAACAAACTAAATTTGGTGACAAAATGCAGTACGATGCCTTTTTCGAGCGCCTGCTCCAGCGTGTCGTTGAGCGTAATCTCCGAATCCATGCTGATTTCATAACCTTTTTCGACTGCCGTCAGATTAACGGACTTAATCTGAATGCCTGCTGCTTGAATAGCCGTCACCGGCAATAGCAAAATCGATAACAAAACGATCAGAGTGACGAATTGCGGCTTTATTCGGCGGATTTGCGAATCAGGCTTTTTGCAATAAAGCATAGAAGAAGCCATCGTGTTGAATAGCGGGTAACAGTTGTCCCTCATACATTGACATTGCCGTAGCCGGAAGCGGCAGTAATTGCGCTTCCGGATGGTGTTTAAGAAATTTCTCTATCTGCATGGTATTTTCTTCAGCAAAAACTGAGCAAGTCACGTACAGCAACTTACCACCCTTGCCCAAAATTTTCCACAGCGCCTGCAAAATCGCCTGTTGATTTTGCGCAAATTTAACCAAATCGCTTTCACGCCGCAACCATTTGATATCCGGATGGCGGCGAACCACACCGGATGCCGAGCACGGCACATCCGCCAGAATACGGTCATAAGGACGGCCATCCCACCAGGCATCAGGGTTCGCCGCATCGCCGCATATCATCCGTTCCGCCGTCATGTGCAAGCGCTGCAGATTCTGCTGCACCCGCACCAGCCTCGCCGCGTCATTCTCCAGTATCGTCAATGCCACATCGGCCAATTCCAGCACATGCGTGCTTTTCCCTCCCGGCGCCGCACAGGCGTCCAACACCCGCATGCCGTCCTGCACATCGAGCAATGGCGCGGCCAGCTGCGCACCGGCATCTTGTACCGTCACCCAGCCTTCGGCAAAGCCGGGTAAATTCTCCACCGCAACCGGCTGGCTCAATTGCAGCGCACCGGGTTGCAACAATTCCGCCGCCATCCCATTCTCCGCCAATAAGCCGCGGTAGACTTCCACGTTCATCTTGCGCCGGTTCACCCGCAATGTCATCGGCGGACGTTTGTTGCCAGCCTCCAGTATTGCGCGCAATCTCTCCGGATAGTGTTGACGCAATTTATCGATCCACCATTGCGGATATGAATAGCGCCCTTCCTCCTTCTCCAGCGCCTGCTGCAACAAACTTTCACGCTGCCGGATAAAATTGCGCAACACGGCATTCACCAATCCTTGCATGCCCTTACCCTGCGCCAAGGAACGGGAAGCGGAAACGGCCTGATCCACCACCGTATGCGGCGATGCCTTACTGTACTGCAATTGATACATACTGACGAGCAACAGATGGTACAAGTCTTTATCGCGTAACGCTTTCTTTAGCAACAGTCCAAGAATCGCTTGCAATTGACCGTAAAAACGCAACACACCGTAGCTTAAATCCTGAATCGCGCCCTTTTGCTGCTTCGACAATGCCGCATCGGCACGCCAGGTCTCTTGCAACACCTCGGTCAGACTCGATCCGGCCAATACCTTACCGATCGCAGAAGCCGCCGCCAGTTGCGTTTTAATCATGCGGCGCAGCGGGATGAAGCGCTGTCATGAAGCATTCACCCGGCTGTACCCGATTACCGGCTAGAAAATCCGCCGCGCTCATTTTCTTGCCGCCGGGTTTTTGCACCATTTCCAGCAGTAACAAACCGGCGCCGCAGGCTACCGTAATACCTGCCTGGTCAACCGCAACCACTTCTCCCGGCTTTCCTGCTCTGCCGTCAATTGCTTTGGTTTGCCAGATCTTCAACCCGGCATCGCGAAAATGCGTATACGCGCCCGGATTCGGATTGAACGCCCGCACCAGCCGGTCTATCTGTTGCGCGCTTTGGCGCCAATCGATTTCCGCTTCGGCCTTGGTGATTTTGGCCGCATAACAGGCTTGTGTGCCGTCTTGCGCCGCGGCAAACAATTTTTCCTGCTGCAATAATGCCAATGCTTCCGCGATACTTTGCGCGCCCAGCAAACTCAGCCGGTCGTGCAGCGATTGCGTGGTATCTTCCGGTGTGATTTCGATGCTGTGCATGAGTAAAATGCCGCCGGTATCCAGTCCGGCATCCATCTGCATGATGGTGATGCCGGTCTCGCGATCGCCCGCCAGAATCGCGCGTTGAATCGGCGCGGCGCCACGCCAGCGCGGCAATAACGACGCGTGGATATTCAAACAACCCAGGCGCGGAATATCGAGCACCGCCTGCGGCAAAATCAATCCGTACGCCGCCACAACCATCACATCCGCATGCAATGCTTGCAATTGCTGCTGTATTCCGGCAGCTTTCAGAGTCAACGGCTGCAATAATGCCAGATGATGTTGTTCGGCCAGCAACTTAACGGCGCTGGCGGCAGCCTTCATACCTCTGCCCGCAGGCCGGTCCGGCTGGGTCAGCACCATGACGATCTCATGACCGGCCCGAATCAGTTCATCCAGCGCCGCGGCGGCAAACACCGGAGTTCCAGCAAATATGATTTTCATGCTAACGCATTGATCGCTTATTAATTAGAGAAATGAGGGATGGGATTGCGCCGGCGAAACTCGCGTATTAATCCGCAAGCGCTTTACGGAACGCAGCCTGATCGCATGCCACGCTAACGTTACATGGTGCTGCGTTGTTTCTTTTTTAATCTTGCCAATGTGCGCGCTTGTTTCAGCCGCGACCAGTATTCCACAAACACTTTTCCCGCCAAATGATCCATTTCGTGCTGAATACACACCGCCAGCAAATCGTCGGCATCCAGAACAAACGACTCGCCTTGAGCGTTCAAAGCTTTCACGGTCACAGCCCCGGCGCGCTGCACTTTCCCGTATATGCCGGGTACTGACAAGCAGCCTTCCTCATAATCCGACAGACCGTGGCTGGCGATAATTTCCGGATTGATCAAAACAAGCAGCTGATCGCGCGTCTCGGAAACATCGATCACGATGATACGCTGATGCACATCCACCTGCGTGGCCGCCAGCCCTATGCCGGGGGCAGCGTACATCGTTTCAGCCATATCCTTTATCAGTGAACGGATTTCATCCGTGACTTGGGCGACTGGAACGGCTACAGTATGGAGCCTCTCGTCCGGGTATTGTAGTATTTTTAGAATAGCCATGAAAAAAATATGTAGTTTAGTAAACCTAACGCCGCAGTTAGACCGTATCATTAAGCAATCATTCTGTATGCGCCATCACTGCCTTTGGGATCATCCATGCGAAAGCTTATTATAACTTTGATTTTATTTCCGGGCCTGCTTTCCATCACGCCAATCAAAGCTGAAGAGACAGCATTGCGAAATGACTCGCCCGGCCATCATGTGGTTGTGCCGGGCGATACGCTGTGGGGTATCGCTTCCCGGTTTCTTAAAGACCCCTGGCGCTGGCCGGAAATCTGGGGATTCAATCGCGCGCAAGTAAAAAATCCGCACAAGATTTACCCCGGCGATGTTGTCATACTGGAAAAAACACGGCATGGAGCCCGTCTACGCCTTTCGGATGACGATGAATACGGCGTAAAAACCGTTAAATTATCGCCGAAAATCCGCACCGAGCAATCGGGTACTTCGGCAATTCCTAGTATCCCGGCAGCCGCGATCGAACCTTTCCTGAGCCAGCCGCTGATCATTGAAAAAAACGGCCTCGACAGTGCGCCGTATATACTCGGTTCGAGTGAAGGCCGGGTCGCTTTGAGCACCGGCAATACCGCTTATGTCAGCGAGCTGCCCAAGGATAAAGGCACAGCGTGGCAAATCTTCCGCCCCGGCAAGGCGCTGAAGGATCCGGATCAAAAAGATTCCATTCTGGGCTACGAGGCCACCTACCTGGGAAACGCCAAAGTAACCGCTTTCGCGGAGGTCAGTACAGCAATCATCACGCACGCATCGGAAGAAATCTTGAAAGGCGATCGCCTGGTCCCCGCACCCGGCACCATCTTCAATAACTATGCCCCCCATGCACCGGATTTTTCCCTTAACGGACGAATCATTTCGGTTTATGGCGGCGTCACCGAAATCGGCCGAGGCGATATTGTCGCACTCAACAAGGGCGGATCGGATGGCTTGGAAATGGGTCATGTCCTGGCTATCTACCGGAGAAGTCAAGCAAAGTCACTGCAAGGGCAGATGGTGCAACTGCCGGATGAAAGAACCGGGTTGGTATTCGTTTTCCGGGTCTTTGATAAAATTGCCTATGCACTGGTGGTACAAAGCACACAATCCATCAAAGTATTGGACGCCGTCAGAACACCCTGAAATTAGCTCGTAACATCATGGAACATGCACCGGATCTTGAAGCATGGCTGAGTCTTAATCTGATTGATGGCGTCGGCGGCGAATCCATCCGCAGGCTTTTGGTCGCCTTTGGCAATCCTTCAGCCGTTCTGTCGGCACCCCCGGGCGCACTGGAACGCATTGTAAAAAAACCGGCCGCCCAACGCATCGCGCAAGGCGCCGACCGCAAAAAGATCGCCACAGTGCTGCGATGGCTGGAGGATCCGTTCAATGCCGTCATCACTTTGGCGGATCCGGATTATCCCGCTCAATTACTGAATATTGACGCCCCGCCCCCGCTGCTGTATCTCAAAGGCCGGCGGGAGCTTTTACGGCAGCCCGCCCTGGCGGTAGTCGGCAGCCGCAACGCCACACCACAAGGCTTATCAAATGCGGAAGCATTCTCCGAAGCCGCCAGCAACGCCGGACTCTGCATCATCAGCGGCATGGCGCTAGGCATAGACACAGCCGCGCACCACGGCGGTTTGCGCGGCTCCGCCGCCAGCATCGCCGTGGTCGGCACCGGGCTGGACATTGTTTATCCGGCAAAAAATCACCCGCTTGCCCACAAACTGGCCAAAGAAGGTGCATTAATTTCCGAATTTCCGCTGGGTACCCCTGCCATCGGCAGGAATTTTCCGCGTAGAAATCGTATCATCAGCGGCATGAGTCACGGCTGCCTGGTGGTGGAAGCGGCATTGCAAAGCGGATCGCTCATTACCGCGCGCCAAGCGCTGGAACAAGGACGCGAAGTCATGGCGATTCCGGGCTCCATTCATTCACCGTTATCCAAAGGTTGTCATGCATTGATTAAACAAGGCGCCAAGCTGGTTGAAAATACGCAGGATATTTTGGATGAATTAAATTATTTAACCTTGACTCGAAATGAGGGGATTGCCGTAAAAAAAGAACCGGCTATTGAAAAAAGGACTGAAAACGCAATATTGCTCAAATACCTAGGATATGATGCCGTTGACATCGATACGCTATGCTCGCGCAGTGGCTTGACGGCTGAGGTTGTATCAGCCATGCTATTAACGCTTGAGCTTGACGGTCAGATCAGCAGTTTACCGGGAGGGTGTTATCAACGCATTCAGTGATACGTGATGGCATAAACCAAAGGTACTAATCTGTAAATATACTCGCTTTATAAAATACCACTATGTTCGATATACTCGTTTATTTATTTGAAAATTTCTTTGATTCAGGCAGTTATCCGGATTCTGCGACATTGACGCGGAAATTGACGATGGCCGGATTCGCCGATGAGGATATCAGCGAGACTTTAAACTGGCTCTCAGAACTCGAACGCCATGATATCGGCAGCTATCCGGCCAGTTTTGCCGAAAACGATTCTTTCCGCTGCTATACCGAATTTGAAATGGAAAAAATCGATACGGAAGGGAGAGGCTTTATTTTTTTCCTGGAGCAAGCCGGCATTATTAATCCGCTACAACGTGAATTATTGATAGATCGCGTACTTGCGATGGATGAAAATTCATCGAGTCTGGAAAAAATCAAACTGATTGTTTTGACTGAATTATGGATTCAGAACCAGCTTACGGACGATTCCGTTCTTGAAAAATTGCTGATTGTCAGCGATTCTCATTACAGGCATTAAGCTTTTATTCATTTCAATTAAATTAAAACGGCCGCCGGAGTTAATTTTCATTTACACGCATCCAATTCAAATCATGTTCGCACTTTTTACTCATTGTTCCAGTTTAGTAACGGCACTCCCATCCGGCAGTTCGTTACCGTGTAACGTTTTCTGCTTGGGAATTAATGAGTAAGTCACTGATTATCGCAGAAAAACCTTCTGTTGCAGCCGATATTGCCCGGGCATTGGGCGGCTTTACCAAGCATACGGATTACTTCGAGAACGACCAATACGTTGTATCTTCAGCGGTGGGTCATTTACTCGAACTTGTCATTCCGGAAGAATTCGAAGTAAAGCGCGGCAAATGGAGTTTTGCCAATCTGCCGGTCATTCCGCCGCATTTCGATTTGAATCCGATCGAAAAAACTTCCGCTCGTTTGAAACTGCTCAGCAAGCTCATCAAGCGCAAAGATGTCGATACGCTGATCAATGCATGCGACGCGGGGCGCGAAGGGGAGCTGATTTTCTACTATATCCTGCGCCATGTCGGCAGCAGCAAACCGGTTAAACGCCTCTGGCTGCAATCGATGACGCCCGATGCCATTCGCGGAGGATTCACCCAGCTGCTGGACAACTCGGCAGTGCAATCGCTGGCCGAGGCGGCTGTCAGCCGCTCGGAATCGGATTGGCTGGTCGGCATTAACGGCACACGCGCCATGACTGCGTTCAACTCCCAGGAAGGAGGATTCCACAAAACCACCGTGGGACGGGTACAAACGCCGACATTGGCGATCCTGGTCGAACGCGAAGAAAAAATTAAAAAATTCCGTCCGCAGAATTACTGGGAAATCCATGCCACGTTTGCAACCGGTAATGGCGACTATACCGGCAAATGGTTTGACGAAAAATTCAACAAGGATAAAGCCGCTCAGGAAGCAAAGCCTGAACGGTTGTGGGAACAAAAACAAGCCCAAGCCATTCACGACAAATGCCAAGGAAAACCTGGCCATGTCAGCGAAGAAAGCAAACCCAGCAAAGAAATCTGTCCGTTACTTTACGACTTGACCAGCTTGCAACGCGATGCCAACAGCCGCTTCGGCTTTTCCGCCAAAACGACCCTCGGTCTGGCGCAGGCGTTGTATGAAAAACATAAAGTACTGACCTATCCCCGCACGGATTCGCGCGCACTGCCGGAAGACTATATCGCGACCGTCAAAGACACTTTGCTCAGTCTGGAAAACACCGGCTACGGACAGTTTGCCCGGAAAATCCTGGCATCCAACTGGGTTGTTCCGAACAAACGCATCTTCAACAACGCAAAAATCTCGGATCACTTTGCCATTATTCCGACGTCGTTGAATCCGTCCAAATTGAACGAAGCCGAGGCGAAGCTGTACGATTTGGTCACCAAGCGTTTTCTGGCCATTTTCTTTCCTGCCGCTGAATTCCTGGTAACCACCCGCATTACCCGGGTTGAAGACGAGCCATTCAAAACCGAAGGCAAAGTCATGGTCAATCCGGGCTGGCAAGCGGTTTACGGCAAATCCGTCAAACCGGAAGATGAGGAAGAAGATACGACGCTCGTAGCCGTTACACCCGGAAAACCCGTCACCACAGAAGCAATCGAAATTGCCGCCAATCAGACCCGCCCTCCTGCACGGTTTAACGAAGCTACGCTACTTTCCGCAATGGAAGGCGCGGGCAAACTGGTGGAAGACGAAGAATTGCGCGCCGCGATGAACGCCAAAGGACTGGGGACTCCGGCAACGCGCGCGGCGATCATCGAGGGCTTGGTACTGGAAAATTATATCCAACGGGTTGGCCGCGAACTTCATCCGACAGCCAAAGCATTTTCCTTGATCACGCTTTTGCGCGGCCTCAAGATTCCGGAATTGATTTCGCCGGAATTAACCGGCAATTGGGAATTTCAGTTGCGCCAGATCGAGCAGGGCCATCTCAAACGCGCCGCATTCATGGAAAAAATTGCCGACATGACACGGCATATCGTGGAACAAGCCAAAACGCATCGCGGCGAAACCATCGCGGGAGATTTTTCGATACTTAAATCCCCGTGCCCGAAATGCGGCGGCACCGTGCATGAAACCTATAAAAAATTTCAGTGCCAGAAATGCGATTTCGCATTGTGGAAAATTTTGGCCGGCCGCCAATTCGAGGTTGAGGAAATGGAAACCCTCATCACGCAGCGTGAAGCCGGGCCGCTACAGGGTTTTCGCAGCAAAATGGGACAACCGTTCAGCGCCATCATCAAATTAACCGATACTTTTGAAATGAAATTTGATTTTGGTAACAATGACGAAAGCCATGAAGCCGTCGATTTCAGTGGCCAAACAGCCTTGGGTAAATGTCCGAAATGCAATCATGCGGTGTACGAACACGGCATGCAGTATGTTTGCGAGAAATCTGTCGGCGCCGGCCGCACTTGCGATTTCAAAACGGGCAAAATCATCCTGACACGCCCAATAGAGCCGGAACAAATCACTAAGTTACTGGAAACCGGTAAAACAGATTTACTGACAAAATTCATTTCTAAAAAGGGCAAACCTTTTTCTGCCTATCTGGTTAGGAATGCGGATGGCAAAATCGGTTTTGAGTTCGAGCAGAAAACGCCGAGGAAAGCAGCAGGAACAAAGTCCAAAGCAAAACAGGAAAAAACCGAAGCCGCCGGTGATGCGGCTGGATGATTCGCACCAGCTGCAATAAGAGCAGAGCAGCCATTTTCTTTCACGTTATCGAGTATCAGATCTCAAAAAAACGACAAGATTCCGGGGTTCAGCGAACGCTTAGACCCGGAATCAACAATCCCGGCGGACTCGCCGTTATGAGTTATAGAAATTAAGGACGTACTTGAGCACACCACTGGACCCCATGATAATCATGATGAGTCCGCCGACAATCGCCGTACCCTCAAGAATAATCGACCCGAACGCTCGCGCTGTATTTTCAAATTCTTCTTCACCCAAATCGTTCCTGCGCTTTTCCCTGCGATTTTTAACCCACAATTGCAGCCAGACAGCAACCGGGATCATCAATAACGAAAACATTAAAACAATTTCTGCATCTTGCATTCTTCAACCTCTGTTTATATAAAGTGAAAGTGTCTTTTTGGTAAAAAGGATAGATTACCTTAAACAAGACGGTTTAATAAAGATTTTTCCAAGGACGGCCAATCAGCCGGGCTGATTTCAATAGAGTTCGCCGTGTTGAGAAGTCAATAAAATTACGCCTCTGCTATCGTTATGGGATATTATCTTGCAATTTCATCATTGCATACACTATGAAATGGCTTGACCTTCCGTTAGCGAAGAGTGCTCAGGGCGTTGTGCAGCTGCCTGGATCAAAGAGCATTTCAAACCGGATTCTGTTGCTTGCAGCTTTGGCGGAAGGCGTGACGGAAATTCACGATTTATTGGCTTCCGACGATACCGCCCGCATGCTGGATGCGCTGGCCAAGCTGGGCATTACCGTCACACAAACCGGCAAAAATGATTACACGGTCACAGGCGGCCACGGTATCTTCCCAATCAAGCAAGCCGATTTATTTCTCGGCAATGCTGGCACCGCTTTCCGGCCTTTGGTGGCGGTACTATCCTTCATGAAGGGACATTACCGTTTGTCCGGCGTGCCGCGCATGCACGAACGGCCCATTGCGGATTTGGTCGATGCATTGCGGCAATTGGGTGCGGATATCAGTTATCTGGAAAACCCCGGTTTCCCGCCCCTGGAAATCAAACCGGCGGCATTGCATGCGCCCAATGACACGCACACGGTCACTATCAAAGGCGATGTCTCCAGTCAATTTCTGACCGGATTACTGATGGCGCTGCCGCTGAGCGGAAAAAAATCTGTCATTACGGTATCCGGCACCCTCATTTCGCAG
>JAFEEV010000120.1 GCA_018240935.1 Pseudomonadota bacterium | reverse complement strand
GGCATTTTTCATCAACAGCTCGGCGCTGCTCGCGTCATCAGGGAAAAAGGTCGCGCCGATACTGGCGGAAACGTATGCCATTTTGGTGTTGAGATAGAACGGTTTGGCCAGTTCCAGCAGGATGGTGTGAATGATCCTTTCGGCTTGGCGCGGCTCGCTGATGCCGTTCAGAATGACGGTAAATTCGTCCCCGCCCAGGCGCGCCACGGTGTCGGTTTCGCGCACGCAACAGGTCAGCCGTTTGGCCGCTTCCACCAGTAAGGCATCGCCCACGCTGTGTCCCAAGGAATCGTTGACTTCCTTGAAGCGGTCGAGATCGATAAACAGGACGGTTAATCCCGTGCCGAGGCGGGCGGCGCTCTTGATGTCGTGGTTTAACCGCTCGTAAAACATATTGCGGTTCGGCAATCCGGTCAATGAATCATAATTAGCTTGCCGCCAGATGATCTCATCCGCTTTTTTCTTGTCGGTGATATCGGAAAAATTAATCAGATAATAACTAATCAGGCCATCCCTGCTGCGCACCGGGATGATATTGAACCACGCCGGATACTCCCGGCCTTGCTTGTGACGGTTCCATACTTCACCTTGCCAGTGGTTGTGCTGTTTGACGCTTTGCCAGATTTTCTGGAAAAAGTTACTGCCGTGCCGGATGGATGTGACGATCGATACCGGTTTGCCGATGACTTCTTCTTCCGCATAACCGGTAATTTTATGCAGCGCTTTGTTGATTGAGATGATGATTTTTCCGGCATCCGCGATCAGGATCGCTTCGGTGCTGTTTTCGAAAACCTTGCTGGAAAGGTATAGCTGCTCGTTCATTTTTTGCTGTTCCAGCGCAATGCCGACGATGAACGAACCGATCTCCAGCAGCTTGCGATGAAATACACTGGGTAAGCGGTGCTCGAAACTGGAGAGCGCAAACGAACCGATGCATTCGTCGCCTTTGCTGCGTATCGGCATGGACCAGCAGGACAGAATATTAAAATCGATAGCCAACTGGCGGATATTTTCCCAGCGCGGATCGTTCAGGGTGCTTTCGATAAAAACCGGTTCTTGACGGAACACGGCGTTGCCGCATGAACCGGCGCCCGGGCCCGGGCGCAAGCCGTTCAACTGCCGGATACATTCTTCCGGAACGCTGGGAGCGGCAAATACATTCATGCAGTGCCTTTCCTTATCCAGCAGCATGATCGTGGCGACCGCATTATCCAGCAGCTGTTCCATCAGCAAACAGACTTTCTCGCAGATTGCTTTGTAGTCGTTACCCAGTACCACTAATTGAAGTATTTCCTGCTGAAACTGGAGAATCCTGCCTTGTTCGATATTGGTCAAATCGAAATAATTGACCGGCGCATACAGCTGACCGGATGAATCCTTATTGACTCGAATATTCTTACTCATTCGTTTTTTGATTGGGAAACGGGTTTTAGAGATTCACATGCGGGATCATAATGGGAGAAGCCATCCTGACTGGCGGGGATTATACGCTAAATTAACTGAATGCTCAAAAATTCTCCTTTGAGAGAATGACTTGCATTCAATTGTGCGGAATCATCGCCGGCCTGCGGCATGTACCGACTCATTCTTCCCGGTTAATCGCAGCGGTATGCATTACCGGCAAATATGACTTCCTTATCGGCGCCGGGAACCTCGTATTTCCCCGAATTATTGGAATATGTGATATGCACGGTATTGCCGCCCAGCTTTTGCGTTTCATTTCTTAGCTTGTTGCGCGCTTTGACCAGCCGTTCTACATACGGCGCGTTGTTTGTGTCGCTGTCGTTTTCTTTGGAAGAGCCTTTCACTGGCCCCAGCAATTCACAGCCATCCGGAGCTTCTGCACCGAGCACCATCGTCACCGTTGTGTTTTTTTCCGGTTGCTCCGGCATTTTGTCCGATTGCGCGGAAACTTCGGCGATGCTCAAGACCAGCACAGCCGGTAATATATTTCTCGTTAATTTATTGAATGGTTTGAAAGCGTTCATTGACAACTCCTGATACGTCACGTTGTTATTTCTCAAAGCAGAGTAGCATAGATAAGCGCTGCGCCGCCCGTCAATAGTAATCGTATTTGACGAAAACATGCCGATTGGACGGAACTACGCCGGGAAATAAAGCCACTTCGGGTATTTTTTCGCGGTATTTTGGGGAACAACGGTCGGTTATAGTGCGCGGACATAACTGAGAGGAGGCGGGATGTTGGAAACTATCGTATATCTTTCCCTGGCGGGTGTGGTCATTGCCGCCGCATACGGTGTCATGTTGTACAACCGGTTAGTGGATATTAAGCATAGCGTGTCGCAGGCGTGGTCGAATATCGATGTGCTTTTGAAACAGCGTCACGATGAATTGCCCAAACTGGTCGAGACGTGCAAGCAATTCATGGGGTATGAACAGGAAACGCTGAAGCAAGTGATTGCAGCCCGCTCGCAAGTCGCGAGCGCACGAGAGGCGGGCAATATCAGCGCGCTGGGCGCGGCGGAGAATAGCTTACGTCTCGGTTTGGGCAATTTGTTCGCCGTTGCGGAGGATTATCCCGAATTGAAAGCCAGCGAAAAATTCCAGCACTTGCAGGCGCGCATCAGCGGATTGGAAAACAGCATCGCCGACCGGCGCGAGTATTACAACGAAGCGGTGAAAATCAATAATGTGCGGATCGAACAGTTTCCCGATGTCATCGTTGCCAATTGGTTTAAATTCAAAGCGCGCGATTTGCTCGAATTTAGCACGGCGGATAAGCAGGATGTCAATATCACCAAGCTGTTCGGTTGACGGGTGATTTGCCTGTGAATCGAATATTGGCTGACATTCCGCCACAGGATTATCCCTATGTGCTGGGCATGATGATTATTGCGGTACTGCTCAGTTTTTATTGGTTTGTGCGCAATTGGAAGCGCCTGCGCCTCATCGAGGATACGCCGACGGCGAAATTGCGTTCGGCGCATCAGGGTTATGTCGAACTGGAAGGAAAAGGCCAATTCATCGATAACCGGCCGGTTTACGCACCGCTCAGCAACCATCCCTGTCTGTGGTACTCCAGCAAAATCGAGCAGCAGGAAACGTTTACCGAAAACGGCCGGACCCAAACACGTTGGAACGTTGTGTACTCGAATACCAGTGAACATCATTTCAGGCTTACCGACGGCGCCAGCAGTTGCGATGTCGATCCGGACCGCGCGGAAGTCAACGGCAACGAGAAGCTGGTGTGGTACGGCAACACCGAATGGCCGGTGCGCACGCAAATGCTGGAAAGCCAGTCGATCGTGCATGCCATGTCGAACCGCTACCGTTACAGTGAATCGCTGATACTGCCGGGGCAAGCGCTGTATATTCTGGGGCAATTCAGCACGCGTTCCGCGACTGCGCGTAAATCGTTGCGCGATGTCATGATCGGTGTGATCAACGAGTGGAAGCGCGATCAACCGGCGCTGCGGCAACGCTTCGATACCAACCGTGACGGCAATATCGATCAACAGGAATGGGAAGCGGCGCGCTCCGAAGCGCAGGCCGAAGCGCAGCGCATTTATGATCAGCTCGCGCTAGAGCCGGATGCCAACGTCATTGCAAAACCCCTTAACCCGTCGCAGCCGTTCATCATCTCGGTGTATCCGCAGACCTTACTGGCGCAAAAATTCCGCCGCAACAGCTATGCTGCGCTGACTGCTTGCGTCGTATCGGTTTGCGCGGCCGCTTGGTTGATACATGTGCATGGCTGAATGTGCTGATCGTTACCGCCAGAATAACGTAGACCCTGCCAGTTTCTTCCAGCGCGCGGATGACAGTTGATCGTGTTGCGCGGCTGCAAACGCCAGCGCGCCGCTCAGTTGCCCGAGCTGAAAGCTGACGGCGGCGGCTTTTCTCGCCAGCTCGTTCAATAATCGCATGGCCACATAGCGGTCGTTTTCCGCTCCCAATTCATCCTGCAAAGCCGCCAGCGCGGCAATGAACG
>JAFEEV010000011.1 GCA_018240935.1 Pseudomonadota bacterium | reverse complement strand
TATCGCAAGTTAAAGTCAAACATGAATTGCGCACCCTAATTCTTTATCTTATCTGAACAATCGTATTAATCCACAGCACCAACCAGCATGGTGACCAGTATTCCCGGGAGGCAAATCGATTTCACTGCGGCGATTGCGCCATCTGAATCACCGGTTGTGCGCCTGTTTCCGACACCAATACAGTCATCAGGTTGGTAACCAGAACTGCCCGCTGATCGGGCGTTAACGAGACAATCTGCTTTTCCTCGAGATTTTTCAAGGCCGCTTCGACCATCCCGACCGCACCGTCAACCAGCTTCTGCCGCGCCATCACCACTGCTTCGGCTTGCTGCCGCCGCAACATGGCACTGGCGATTTCCGGCGCGTAGGCCAGATGGGCGATTTTGGCTTCTTCGATGACGATACCGGCGACATCGACGTGCTGCTGAATGGAATCGCGCAACAATCCGGCGATGGCGTCCAAATCGGTGCGCAAGCTCTTGCGCTGCCCGCCCTCCACATTATCGTAAGCATGGCTGCTGGCAACCTGACGCACGGCCGATTCACTTTGAATTTGCAGGTAATTCAACGTGCTTTCAACATCAAATACCGCCCGGGCGGTATCTTGCACGCGCCAAGCGATCACTGCGGCAATTTCAATCGGGCTGCCGCGTTCATCGTTGACCTTGAGAACCGGCGTATTCCAATTATTGATCCGCAACGATACCCGGGTGCGGTTATAAAACGGATTCACCCAGAAAAAACCGCTTGCATTGACCGTTCCGGCATAACTGCCGAAAAAAATCATCACCGCTGCCTGGTTGGGCTCGAGTGTGAACAATCCTTTACAGCAGAAGAGTGTCACCACCAGCAACGCTGCACCGGCCATTAATTTGACAGGACCACTCGGTGTCGCCACCAAAAAAACCGCAAACAATAAAGCCGGCAACAAGACCATCAACATCAGCCATCCGTTGTTGCCGGAAATAATTCGTTCGCCGGTGCCGATTGCACTGCTGCCTGATTTCTGATTCACATTCATTTCCTTTTCATTTGAACGATTGCTGACAAAATGCAGCGATGATTCAATACCGGCCAAAAACCAGCAATCGCTGGATTCAAGCGTGAATCACCGCAATTACAAGCGCGTGCAATCAGTGAAAACCCGGAACGGACCGATCAAAAAAATTCCGGAATTTCCGCTGATCGAAAGCAGAATCTACAACTGAAACACGCCTACTTGGCGGGCGGCTCCGGTTCCAGCGCGAAAGCAACCGGCACGGCATCGGCGTCCAGATAATCCAGCGTGTACCAACCATCCGTTGCCAGCGCGTCAACGTGCAGATTTTCCGCAAACGCCGCTTTGCTGCAAGTACCCAGCAGATCCGCTACCGGCACATTGTTGCTGTATACGCTCGCGGCACTCCGCGCATACCCGCCGACCGTGCTGGGATTGCTGCTGACCGATCCGCTCGCGGTTTCCACCACACCCATACTGCCACGCGCAATGGTGAAGCTGAACGTGGCAAAGTTGTTGGGATGGCGCGCCTTAAAGCTTACATAGGCATCCGACGATGTTTTATCGTGATATTGGGTAAAACCGCAATCGTCCGCCGCATGCCCATCGACGCTGACCGGATAGATTTCCGCTTCGCAATGGTTGTTATCGACACGCAGCACCAGACGGAATGCGACGATTTTACCGGCGCCGTCGCGAATCACACGATCTTCCATATCCCCTGGCAATGCTGGGCTATGCGCAACCAACTCCGTGTTGACGGTGCCGGGACCGAACGGTCCGGCGCTGGTCGGTACTTTGAGCAATACGCCTTCGGTGCTCAAATTCACCGCCGAACCATCGCTTTTGAACAGCTCCAATTTGAGCTCGTATTTGCCTGCACCGGTTTCGGGATTGCCGCCGTCGAGCAGATGCGACAGGAAAAAGGCGCTCGCGGTATTTTCGCGCGCATCGACTTCCGGCGCCCACGACGAAGAAACTGCACCAGGATTTAGCGGCGGACTGACCGGACGGATTTTAAACAGATTCTGCCCGGCAAAAGCGGGATCGGGCCCGAGCAGGAATGGCTTGAACGATAACGTGCTGTCCGCAAGCACTTCCGCGTAATGACGCACCACATCTTTATCCATCGCGTGCCAACCGCCAACGGACGCCGTCACCCCATCCGCCAGCGTCAAGCGCCGGTAGGACCAGCGGTAATGCGTGATGCCGCTGGCGATGAGCGCGTCGCCGAACCACACATGCGGTTCCAAACTGCCGCCGAACGGCTCGCCCGCCGACGTTAAACCTTCATTGACACCAGCGCTGGCGCGCTGAATTTCCGGCATACTGACACCGTTACCGATTAACATCACGGCGACTTGCTTGCCCGGTAACGGATTGGGATCGCCGCACCACGGCACGCGCGGATCGGTCACACGGATCGTGACCTCACTGCCGCAGGCGTAATCCCAGTAAGTGTTGCACCGCATCGGCGGATGGTACACGGTAGTCCACATCCCGCCTATGCTGTATTCCACCCAGAAATAAAGATCGGGATGATCGCCCGCGCACAGATACCAGATGGTGGTATCGAATCGCCCCTGACTGTCGGTATCGATCACCGCCACTTCGTCGCAGCGGTAGAAATAAGGCCAGAGCCAAGGCCAGTAACACAGATACGGCCGGATCAGCACAAGATTGTCGAGCAGCGTCTGGCGAATGATATTTACCGATGCGGATGCCAAGCCGGTCTTCAAGGCAAACGGCGCATCCGTCAGCGCGGCCTTGGGCGGCAGCGGTTGCGGATTCAGCATTACGCGCGCGCCCGCTTGCAGCAATCGGGCTTGCGGCGCCATCGCAGCCGTTTGCATCTTCGCGACATTGCGTGCTGAAAGATCACGGATCGCGGCATTAAAGCGGAAAGGCGGCGGATCGGGCTCGGGCGGCCGTGGAATCGGAAGCTCGATCAGTTCGAGCAGTTCGTCCCGGATGCGGCGAATGATGTCATCGGGTAAGCGGGGAATCAGTAAATACAGACGGT
>JAFEEV010000119.1 GCA_018240935.1 Pseudomonadota bacterium | reverse complement strand
CGGGCTTCCCGCAACAACGTGTCGGCGAGTCCCGGCTCGATACCGGCGCCTTGCGCGCCGCCGGTCTGCATGACGTGAGTCAGAATGTTTTCCAGCTCGGGGTGCAGGCTCATCACCTGAACTTCCGCACCGGCAGGGTAATATTGATCGACGATCGCGCGTCCCAAAGCGGTTCTGACGACCGCGGTCAAGTCGACGGCATCCTGAGTTTGCGCCGCATGCTCGGTCAGGACGTCAATGATGGTGCGCATGTCGCGAATATGCACATTCTCTTCCAGTAAATTGTGCAAAACCTTTTGCACCGTCGCTAGCGGCAGCAGCTTCGGCACCAGATCTTCGATAAGTTTCGGAAATTGCGTATTGAGGTGATCCAGCAATTTCTGCAATTCCTGCCGCCCCAGTAATTCGGCGGCATGCGTATGGATCAGGTGATTGATATGCGTGGTCACTACCGTGCTGGCGTCGACCACGGTATAACCGTTGATTTGCGCTTGCTCGCGCAAATTGGCTTCGATCCACACGGCGGGCAGACCAAATGCCGGATCGGTCGTCGCCGTTCCCGGCAATTGCGCCGTGACGCGTCCCGGATTGATCGCCAGATACATGCCGGAATACGATTCCCCTTGGCCGATGATCGAACCTTTTAACGTAATGCAATACGCATTCGGCCGCAGTTCGAGGTTATCGCGGATATGGATGACCGGCGGCAAGAAACCAATGTCCTGCGCGAATTTCCGGCGGATGCCGTTGATCCGCTTCAGCAAATCACCCTGCTGCGCTTTATCGACCAAAGGAATCAAACGGTAACCGACTTCCAATCCCAGCGTATCGATCGGCGTGACGTCATTCCAGCTGGCATCGGCTTTTTCAAATGTGGGCAGTTCCGGTGCAGGCGCTGCAACCGGCTGCACCACCGGATTTTTCAGTTTGAAATAAGCGATTCCGCCCAAAATCGAGGCAATCAGCAGAAATACGAAATTCGGCATGCCGGGAATCAGACCCATGATGCCCAATATGACAGCAGTGATGATCAATATCTGCGGCTGATTGAACAATTGATTCAAGACCTGTTCGCCGAGATCTTCGTCGGTGGTGACACGGCTCACCATCAAACCGGCGGCGGTGGAAATGATCAGCGCGGGGATTTGCCCGACCAGTCCGTCGCCGATGGTCAGCAAAGTATAATTCTTTGCCGCCGCACCCAATTCCAGATCATGTTGCATGACACCGACAATCAACCCGCCGACGATCGTAATCAGCATAATCAAGATGCCGGCAATGGCGTCGCCGCGCACGAATTTACTGGCGCCGTCCATCGAGCCGTAGAAATCGGCCTCCTGAGAAATAGTTGCTCTTCGTTTGCGCGCTTCGTCTTCGCCGATCAAACCGGCGTTCAAGTCGGCATCAATCGCCATTTGCTTACCGGGCATGGCGTCCAGAGTAAAGCGCGCGCTCACTTCGGCGATACGTCCCGCACCCTTGGTGATCACGACAAAGTTGATCACCACCAGAATAATGAACACCACCAGCCCGATCGCGTAATTGCCGCCCACCAGGAAGTGCCCGAACGCTTCGATTACCTTACCGGCCGCATCCGGCCCGGTATGACCGTGGAGCAATACCACCCGGGTCGAGGCGATGTTCAGCGACAACCGCAACAGCGTGGTCAACAGCAGAATTGTCGGGAATACCGCAAAATCGAGCGGATTCCGGGTATACAAACTCACCATCAAGACGATGATCGACACCGCGATGTTGAAAGTGAAAAACAGATCCAATACGAACGGCGGCAACGGCAGCACCATCATGGCCAGGATGATGATAATCAGGATCGGACCGGCCAAATTCCTGAGACTGCTCAGTGTTCCCATCGATGACAAGGTGATTGCATTATTCATAGTGCCGCCAGTAAAAACTCATCAGTAAAATTGCCGGTTTACGCATTGCCCGGTTCTGCCGCGCCCGGATCCAATTCCGCCGGAACCGGTACATCCAGCGGCGGTTGCGGTGCTTTTCCGCCGTATTCGTTATAGCGTTTCAGCTGAAAGACATACGCCAGCACCTCGGCAACCGCGGTATACAACTTCTCCGGTATCTCGCTTTCCAGTTCCGCATGGTGGTACAACGCCCGCGCCAGCGGCGGTGCTTCAAGAATCGGAATACGATGCTCCGCAGCGACTTCACGGATACGCGCCGCCAGTAAATGCACCCCTTTGGCGACGACTTTCGGCGCGCGCATGCTGTTGCTCTGATAGCGCAGCGCCACAGCGTAATGCGTCGGGTTGGTGACAATCACATCGGCTTTCGGCACTTCCGCCATCATGCGGCGGCGCGCGGCTTCCCGTTGCAGGCCGCGAATGCGCGCTTTGATGAACGGATCGCCTTCGCTCTCCTTGTATTCCTTGCGGATTTCTTCCTTGGTCATGCGCAATTGCTTGGCGTGTTCCCACAGCCTGTAAGGCACATCGATCAAGACGACCAGGATCATGGCGCCGACGATCAGCAGAAAACTCATGGTCAGGAATTCACCGGTGCGGCTAATGCCCAAATCGACCGGCACCGTCAGCAGCATCATCACTGCGTCCTTATTGCTCCAAATGACCAGCGCCGCGACACCGCCGATCACAATGGTCTTGAGAATCGCTTTGACCAGTTCAACCAAGCTGTGCATCGAGAAAATCCGGCCCAAACCGCTGATCGGGTTGATGCGGTCGAACTTAGGCATAATCGCTTTGGTGCTGAACATCCAGCCGCTCAACGACATCGGTGCAAAAAATGCGACGATCACCAGTAAAAGCAATAGCGGGGCCATCGCCAGCAACCCCTCGAACGCCAGCTCGTAGAAGCGATTGAGCATCAAGTCGGGCTGATGCGCCAATTCACGCTCCATGTGCATGCCTGCTTTCATGATCTTCAGCAACTTATCCATAAAGCCGGAACCCATGAACAGGATGCCGGCTGCGGCCGCCAGCAATAACGTGAATGTCGTCAGTTCTTGAGAACGCGCGATCTGGCCTTCCTCTCGCGCTTTCTCCAAGCGCTTCGGCGTCGCCTCTTCCGTTCGTTCTAAATCACTGTCTTCAGCCATGATCAGCTCCAAATTTCCACAAATGAATTATCATTGCGAATACTCGGATTCAATGCCGGGAATAAAGAAGGAATCATGCCTTTTATTATCGAAACATCGTAAACAACGGATCATAATATTTAATATCAATGACTTAGATTAATTTTTCAGGGTGATGATGCCCATGTGGCGCGCGCCGCAAAGCGGCTCCGGCAGCATGGCTCGATTACGCTCAATTACTTATGCAGTCTACGTTACGTGTAGTCCGTTACTTCCTGATAGCAAGCCTGTTAATCGCCTGCTTTTCGATGCTTGCAGCCTTACTGTTGCTGCGCGGCAGCTTGCCGCAATATCACGGTAAAGCCGCGCTGACCGGCTTAACCGCGGCGGTATCGATCGACCGCGACGCATTGGGCAGCGTCACCTTGCAAGGCGCCAACCGGGTGGATCTGGCGCAAGCGATGGGTTATGTCCATGCACAGGAACGCTTTTTCGAGATGGATTTGATGCGCCGCCAAGCTGCCGGCGAGCTGGCGGAATTGTTCGGCCCCGGCGCAGTGGCACACGACCGCAAGGTGCGGCCGTTCCGCATGCGCGCACGCGCCGCCGCAGTACTGCAACAACTCCCTGCGGAACAATTGCAACTGCTCGATGCTTACCGGACGGGCGTCAATCAGGGCCTTGGCGCTTTGACGGTGCGACCATTTCCTTATCTGTTGACGCAAACCGGACCGGCAGCCTGGCGTAATGAGGACAGCATTTTGGTGGTCTACGCAATGTTTTTCACCTTGACTGAAGAGAATATTTACCGTGAATTGGCGCTTTCGCACATGCACGCCGCATTACCGGAGTCGGTCTATCAATTTTTGACGCAAAACGCCGGTGTCTGGGATGCGCCGCTGATCGACGAACCGTTTTCCCTGGCGCAGCTTCCGCCGGCAGCGGACCTCAATTTGCAAACGCTGGACGAGCGTTTATTTCAGGATGGTGACTTGAATAGCGAAGAAACGCCGGGCAGTAACAGTTTTGCGGTTTCCGGCGCATTGGCGGACGGCGCCGCGATCGTCGCCAACGACATGCATTTGACGCTGCGGGTGCCCAATGTCTGGTTCCGCTCGCGGCTGATTTATCCGGATACCGCCGCAAGCAGCAATATGCATGACATCACCGGCATCAGCTTGCCCGGTGTTCCGGCCATTGTCACCGGCTCAAACCGTCATATCGCCTGGAGTTTCACCAACAGTCACGGCGATTTTTCCGATTGGGTGCGCATTCAAATCGATGAGCACGATAGCACGCGTTATCTCGGCGCAACCGGCTGGCAGCCGCTACAGATCGTGCAAGAAATCATCCGCGTACGCAATGCGCCGGATGAGGTGCTCACGATTTCCGAGACCGAATGGGGGCCGGTGATTGCGCAAGATCACGATAAAACCCCGCTGGCATTGACCTGGACGGCGCTTCTGCCGGATGCGGTCAATCTTCAGTTGGTCGAACTGGAAACCATCGCAAGCGCAGCGCAAGCAGCGGAAATTGCGCCCAAGTTTGGTATTCCGGTGCAGAATTTTATCGTCGGCGATCGCGACGGCAATATCAGCTGGACGCTCGCGGGCCGCATCCCCGCCCGTTCGCCGGATTATAACGCGCAAATTCCCGCCGCCTGGACATCTCCAGGCGCCGGTTGGCAGGGCTGGCTGGATCCGGACGATTACCCGGACCTCCACAACCCGCCGTCAAAACGCTTATGGTCGGCCAATTCGCGCACCGTTTCGGGCGAACAGCTCGCGCTGCTCGGCAACGGCGGCTTCGATCTCGGCGCACGCGCGCTGCAAATTCGCGACCGCCTGTTCGCCAGCGAACAATTCGACACTGACGATATGCAAGCGATTCAACTGGATT
>JAFEEV010000118.1 GCA_018240935.1 Pseudomonadota bacterium | reverse complement strand
TGTCAATTACTGGATGCACAACGGTTTTGTACGCGTCGACAATGAAAAGATGTCGAAATCGTTAGGTAATTTCTTCACCGTCCGCGAGATTCTGAAACTCTATCAACCCGAGGTCGTGCGCTTCTTTATTTTGCGCGCGCATTATCGCAGCCCGTTGAATTATTCCGATCAGCATCTGAAAGACACCAAGCTTGCGCTGGATCGCTTATATATCGCTTTGAAGGAAGTCGAGCCGGACTCAGCTGCCGCTATCGATTGGCAGAATCCCCAAGCATGCAAATTCAAAGACGCCATGAACGATGACTTCAACACGCCGGAAGCCATCGCCGTTTTGTTCGAGCTGGCGAGCGACATCAATAAAACAGGCTCAAAAGAAAATGCCGGCTTGCTCAAAGCGCTGGGCGGTTTGCTCGGTCTTTTGCAGCAAAATCCGCAAGCGTATTTGCAAAATACACCCGCCGCCACAGCATCGGAAGCGTTGACTGCGGATGATATTGAACAGTTGATTCAGCAGCGCATCAACGCGCGTAAAGAAGGCCGCTACTCGGATGCCGACGCGATTCGCAAGAACCTTCAGCAACAAGGCATCATTCTGGAGGACGGTGCGCAGGGAACGGCCTGGCGGCGCGCTTAAGTTAAGGAAGCTCTGAAAAACTACTGCGTTCGATCATGCTGTGTTGAAATCGGACTCAGAATGCTCTTTACATCTTGTAAGCTGCTGCTTTTTCATCTGATTCCGCCTTGCCTGATCGCCGCTCGCTACCTTTTTCAGAGCTTCCTTAGGGAAACGCCGATCAGCACTTCCCTAGCGAATGATCCAGGTTTAAGCTAAATTTTCCACAAATAAAGCGTGGAATTGGAGAAGTCGTCGAGTTGGATGCTTTTATCCGCGGCAACACCGGGTATGATGAACGTGTTACTGATCAACAGGCTGCCCGGACGCATTTCCTTGCTGGCTTTCTCCCACAGCGCTGTCATCGGCGCCGGCGACAGGTAGGCGTAAACGACGTCATATTGCGAAAAATCCTGTTGCCAGAAATCTCCCCATGTTACCGCGCAATTTTTAGCGCCAAACAGACTTCTTAATTTACTGATCAGGAAGGGCAGGGGCGCCGCTTCGATACCATGAAATACGCCGTTGCGGTTTTTTTCTGCCAGATGGCTGAGCAAACCGCCGCAGCCGCCGCCCAGATCGACAAAAGAAAACCGGCTGCTTTCCGGTAATAGCGCTTGCAGCGCCTGAGTCACACGATTGCTGGATAGATACAGCGGTACCTGCGTTTTATAAGTTTTGCCATAAATCAGCAATAGACCGAGAAAAAGCGCCAGGCACGCTGTTGAAGAAATATGCAAAGCCAGCGCAACGACAATCAGGGGAAGAAAGCCGAGATGGATCGGTATCCACCACACCGGCATGCGCAGCGCAAAACTGAGCAATCCCGCCGTCAATCCCTGCAACAGGCTCCACTCGAACAAGCTCAATGCAATGGCCGTCTGCGATACGATGACCGTAGCGATCAGCACAACGGCGGTGATCTGAACAAACAGCGCGATAATGCCGGGATGGATTCGTTTCAACATCGTCAGTCAATCCTTCAGTTAAGGGGTTTGCAACAGTTCGGTGGTCGGTTCCGCCTGCATGTCGATGTCGATCGTCTGATCGTCCATCGTGACGGCTTTCTCGGCTTTTTCGTTCATGACCACGATACTGATGCGGCGGTTGATCGGATTGAGCGGCTCGTTCTTGTCGAACAGCACGGCGGAAGACAAACCGATCACTTGCAACACTTTGTTGGTATCCATGCCGCCGATGATCAGCTCGCGGCGCGAAGCGTTCGCCCGGTCTGCCGACAATTCCCAATTGCTGTAGCCCTTGTCGCCGGACGGGAACGGCTTGGCGTCGGTATGGCCGGAAAGACTGATTTTGTTCTCGACATCGTTCAGCATTTTGCCGATTTCGCGCAGAATGGTTTTCGTATAGGGCTGCAATTCCGCTTTACCGAGCGCAAACATGGGGCGGTTCTGCTCATCGACAATTTGAATCCGCAATCCATCCGAAGTGATGTCGAGCAAAAGCTGATTGGAGAATTTTTTCAACGACGGATTGTTTTCGATCGCTTCTTCGATCTTTTTCTTCAATCCTTCCAGCTTGATACGCTCGATGCGTTCCTTGATGATTTTTTTCGCTTTGATGTCGTCCTTAATCTCGCCTTTCTTGACCTCGCCATGCTGGCGCGTCAGATCGGTGCCGCCGCCTTTCAGCACGCTGCTGGTTTCGCCGATGGACGATCCGCCCATCATGGCGACTTTAAGTGGTGTTTTGAAATACTCCGAGATGCCTTCCAACTGACTCTTGGTCGACGATCCCAGCAGCCACATGAGCAGAAAAAACGCCATCATGGCGGTTACGAAGTCAGCATAAGCTATTTTCCAGGCGCCGCCATGATGCCCGCCGGCGACTTTCTTGATCCGCTTGATGACGATGGGGCGTTGGGAAAGATCATCGGCCATATTGGTTCTCGCAGTTCAATTGAAGGATGACTGTGCAACGGTTATTTCGATTTGCTTTGCTTGACATGTTCTTCCAGTTCTAGGAAAGACGGCCGTTCGGTGGTGAATAGCACTTTGCGGCCGAATTCAACCGCCAGAACCGGCGAATATCCATTCAGATTAGCCAGTAACGTGATTTTGATACACTCAAACATCTTGCTGGATTCATGCAGGTTATGTTCCAGTTTGTTGGCCAGCGGGCCGACGAATCCATACGCCAGCAAGATTCCCAAGAACGTGCCGACCAACGCGGCGGCGATTAGAATACCCAGTTCCGCCGGTGGAAGATGCACCGATTCCATGGTATGCACCACGCCCATCACCGCCGCGACAATACCGAAAGCCGGCAATCCGTCGCCGAGTTTGGCCACTACATGAATCGGCACTTCGCCTTCCTGATGATGCGTTTCCAATTCGCTGTCCATCAAACTCTCGATCTCGAGCGAATTGAGGTTGCCGCCGACCATCAAGCGCAGATAATCGGTGATGAATTCGGTGATATGGTGATCGGCCAGGATATCCGGGTACTTGGTGAAAATCGGACTGCTGGCGGGATCGTCGACATCGCCTTCGATCGACATCAAGCCTTCTTTGCGGATTTTGCTGAGCACTTCGTACAACAGCGTCATCAAATCCATGTACAACGCTTTGGTATATTTGGAGCCTTTGAACACGGTCGGTAAAGCTTTCATCGTGGCTTTGAGCGCTTTGTTCGAATTGCCGACGACAAACGCGCCTACCGCGCCGCCGCCGATCATAAGCAACTCGACCGGTTGCCACAGCGAAGCGAGATGTCCGCCCGCCAGCGCAAAACCGCCGAAAACAGAAATGATGATGATGAGATAACCAACGGATACAAGCATTACGATGACTCCCTCGAATGTGATTACACAATTTTTTGCTGGCAAATTCTGGAGTGAGAAGTTAACACACCCGGGCAGAATTCATTCTTGGGGATAAGGTTGGTTTTTTCCCGGTATTTTCGGGTTTTTTATGGCTCGTGGATTTCCTTCACAAAAACAAGATACAAGCCATTCATGAAGATATTGCCGTTTATTCTTGGGAAAGATAACCTTTCCGCGCATAACGATTGATGATTAAGCGGAAATGGTATTGGGCCGCTCGTGCTGATCGATTTCTTCCTGTTGCTGCAATTCCCACATCCGCGCGTATGCGCCGTTAGCCGCCAGCAATTGCGGGTGCGTGCCGCGTTCGATGATGCGGCCGTGATCCATCACCAGGATCTGATCGGCATCGGCAATGGTCGACAAGCGGTGCGCAATGGTCAACGTCGTGCGGTTGCGCGCGATGCGTTTCAGCTCCGCTTGAATGCGCTTCTCGGAATTGGAATCGAGCGCCGATGTCGCTTCGTCGAAAATCAGAATAGGCGGATTTTTCAGAACGGTGCGGGCAATCGCAACGCGTTGCTTTTCGCCGCCGGATAGCTTCAAGCCGCGTTCACCGACGATCGTGTCATATTGTTCCGGCAGACTTTCGATGAAATCATGGATATGCGCGGCGCGAGCGGCGGCAAACACTTCCTCTTGCGCGGCATCCGGCCGACCGTAGGCGATGTTGTAATAAATGCTGTCGTTGAACAACACGGTGTCTTGCGGCACGATGCCCATCGCGGCGCGCAGGCTTTGCTGCGTGACGGCGCGGATATCCTGATCGTTGATCAGAATGCTGCCGGATTGCGCATCGTAGAAACGGAACAACAAGCGCGCCAGCGTCGATTTGCCGGAACCGCTGTGACCGACTACGGCGATATTCCGCCCGGCGGGGATGTCGAAGCTGACGTCGAACAGGATCTGGCGATTCGGTTCATAACTGAAATCGACATGACTGAACCGGATCGTGGCTTGAGCGGCAGCGAGCGCTGTGGCGTCCGGCTTGTCCTCGATCTCCTTGTGTTCGTCCAGCAGTGTGAACATGCGCTCCATATCGGCCAGCGAGTGCTTGATTTCGCGGTAAACGAAACCGAGAAAATGCAGCGGCATGTACAGTTGCAGCATAAAGGCATTGACCAGAACCAGATCGCCCAATGTCATGCGGCCGTCGATGACTTGTTCGGCTGCCAACAACATCAGCAAGGTAACGCCGATTGCGATGATCGCGCTTTGCCCGGCGT
>JAFEEV010000117.1 GCA_018240935.1 Pseudomonadota bacterium | reverse complement strand
CCGTACACATCGTTAAGTACGATTATTATCTGTTCGACGATCTCGCCAGCGGTGAGATTCCGGAGCAAACCGAGTTTCGCTGTCAGGCAGAAGTCACATTTGAGCGGGCATCCGGACTGTGACGAAAAACAGATCGTGTCGCGGCTTTCCGTCGGGATATACACCGTTTCGACCGGATATCCATCGGCTGTTTTCATCAAATAGCGACGCGTGCCATCGGCGGAAACGTATCGCGATTCGACCGAGAGTCGCGATATATCGGCGGCCTCGACCAGCTTTTCTCGAAATTTTTTCGGCAGGTCCGTGATCTCGTCGAATGAACGCAGGCGGCGCTGATGCACGGCCTTGAAGATCTGATTTGCCCGGTATCGGGGCTCGCCGAAATTCGCCGCCATTTCCACAAGGGCCGGCAGATCGAGGCCCGTGATATGTACTTTATCGCTCACTCTCAATATTTTAGCGTAATTTGCAGCAACGTGTCGTTTTCCGGCCCTCAGGGCGGATCGCTAGAGGACAGAAAATAACACCGCCGAGTTGAAATCCTGAACATTTCGCACGTAGTATCGTGATATGAAACAGACAATAATGATCGCTCTTCTCGGATTGTTCGCGCTTCAGTCAACGTTCGCTCAAACCCCTAAGGAAGCGGACCCCAAGGATGTCGGGTCGCTTGATTCGATAATGAAGGCCGTTTACGACGTAATTTCCGGCGATAAGGGAACTGCCCGGGACTGGGAACGGTTCCGCTCGTTGTTCCATAAGGACGCCCGGCTTATTCCAACCGGCAAGAACGCCCAGACCGGCGTGGTCAGTGCAACGGCGCTTTCACCCGACGCTTACGTAAAGCGGGCCGAGCCGTTCTTTGCAAAAGAGGGATTTTATGAAAATGAGAAGGCCCGTCGCGTCGAGATGTTCGGCAATATAGCCCACGTGTTTTCGACCTATGAATCGCGTCACGCCCCGGCCGAAAAACCCTTTGCCCGTGGGATCAATAGTTTCCAACTTCTCAACGACGGAAAGCGTTGGTGGATATTGACCATTTATTGGCAAGCAGAAACGCCGGAAACACCGATCCCGAAAGAATATCTCAAAAGCAAGAAATAGAATCCGCGCATCCCGATCAGGCGAATAACGATTTTCGGCAATTCGGACATTTGCCTGATCATTTTATGGCTGAACACAAACTAACGCGCAAACTAACCCTCGGCTTGCCACGCGAAGAGGTCTTTGCCTTTTTCGCTGACGCGGGTAATCTTGAGCGGATCACACCGCCGGAACTGAACTTTCAAATTCTCACGCCGCAGCCGATAGACATTAAACAAGGTGCATTGATCGATTATAAACTTCGCATGCGTGGTCTGCCCCTAAAGTGGAGGACCGAGATCTCCGTTTGGGAACCTCCGTTTAAGTTTGTCGACCAGCAACTCACCGGTCCGTACCGTCAGTGGATCCACACACATACATTCACCGAACTTGACCCGAACGAAACGCAGATCGAGGACGAAGTGCGTTATCGATTGCCTTTCGAACCATTTGGCGACGCGATCCACTTTCTCGTTCGCCGCGAGCTGGACTATATCTTCGACTTCCGTCAGAAAGCGGTTGCCGAGATCCTCGGCCAGCCGTTGCGTACCGGCGAATCACGCTCTGCAGCAGCCTGATCAACTAGAGCAATGTGCCTCTCGTTGATCCGAACGGGCTCATTTTTTAGTTTTGCGAAAAATCCTCTTGACAGCGGTTATGTACGTAATGTAACTTAACAGTGTTAAGTACGATGACAATAAGCGAGCGGCGACAACGAGAGAAAGATAACTTGCGGCACGAAATACTCGACGCCGCGAGAGAACTGTTCGTCGCCGAAGGCTATGAGAACGTCTCGATGCGAAAGATCGCAGACAAGATCGACTATTCGCCCACGACGATCTACCTCTACTTCAAGGATAAGACCGAACTGCTCCGCGAGATCTGCGAAGCTTCATTCGCAAAACTTGGTGACGAATTGATCAGGAGCCGGAACGAAGGCGGAAATCCGATCGAGGTCCTGCGACGGGGCCTTTTGGCTTACATCGAATTTGGATTGAGCAACCCGCATCACTACGATGTGGTATTCATTTCGCCAAAGGAAAAGTATGTAGGCACGGATGAGTATGCATATGAGGGATCGATGGGACAGCGTGCCTTCGAGATCCTGGCAGCCGAGATCGTCGATTGTATAGATGCCGGACAATTAAGGAATGGCGACGTGGCGACGATCGCTCAGACCCTATGGGCCGGGATCCATGGCGTGACTTCGCTGTTGATAACTCACGAGGGCTTTCCCTTCGTCGAACGAAAACAACTAGCGGAATCCGTCGTTGACACCATGATCGCCGGCCTGAAGCCTTAAATTTTTTTGACGTCAAACTTAACACCGTTATGCAAATTACATGCGTAAAGCATCATAACTAGGAGGGTAATCAATTATGAAGGCATTTGTAACAGGCTCAACCGGATTGCTGGGAAACAATCTTGTCCGCGAGCTTCTTGAACATGGCCATGAGGTCAAGGCTCTTGTCCGTTCGCGAGATAAGGCGAGCAAGCTATTTGAAGATCTGCCGATCGAATATGTGGTCGGCGATATGGAAGACGTCTCCGGATTTGCCGGCGAACTCGCTGGGATCGACGTGCTGTTTCACACCGCCGCGTATTTTCGCGAGTACTACCAACCCGGCGAGGATCACTGGGGCAAACTCAAACGGATCAATATAGACGGCACCATCGATATCCTAACGGCGGCCGATGCCGCAGGCGTGAAAGCAGCCGTCTATGTCAGTTCGTCCGGCGTGATCGGGCTAAAACCCGACGGATCCGCCGGGGACGAATCAACACCTCCGCACCCCGTAACAGAAGGCAACTTATATTTTAAAAGCAAAGTTCTGGGCGAGGCCGCAGTTGAGGAATTCACGAAGAGTCACAAACTCCCGGTCATCCAAATCCTGCCGGGCTGGATGTTCGGCATTGGCGATGCTGCTCCCACGTCAGCCGGCCAATTGGTGCTCGATTTCCTCAGCGGCAATTTGCCCGGCACGTTCGAGGGCGGAACTACCGTTGTCGATGCGGCCGACGTCGCGGCCGGTATGATCGCAGCCGCCGAAAAAGGAAAAGGCGACGACAAGTACATTATCGCAGGCACTTTCCAGACTATGCGTGAGATCGCCCAGACGATGGCCGTAGTGACAGGAAAACCAGAACCGAAGATCCGGTTCCCATATTTTGCGATCTACTCGTTCGCTATCGTTCAGGAGATCTACAGCCGGCTCACCGGCAAGCCCGCTCTCGTAACCCGTACCGCGATCAACACTATGCGAGCAAGGTTAAATCACGATTCGTCCACGGCGGTTAGGGAACTCGGCGTTAGCTTCCGCCCGTTTGCGGAAACGCTTCGTGCCGAGATCGATTGGTATCGGCAAAACGGTTACACAGCATAAGTTCTAAGGAAAACGAGGATGGCTTCGCTGGCGATCAAAAATCTGTTTCACGAAAAGGTGCGGCTCGCCGTGACCCTAACAGGAATAGTGTTCTCGATCATCCTGACGGCCGTGCAGCTCGGGATCTTTCTCGGGTTCATTGAGGCGTCAACCGGGCTGATAGGCAATACAAAAGCCGATCTTTGGGTCGTTTCGACGGGTGTAACGCACGTTGAACAGGGCGTAGCATTCTCTGAGAGCAAGTTTTATCAGGTGCTGG
>JAFEEV010000116.1 GCA_018240935.1 Pseudomonadota bacterium | reverse complement strand
GGATCATATCAGTCAGCAAAATGATCACTAAGAACAATACTGCAACAGTTCTTAATCCAATCAGCCTGACAAGTCGTGTCTTAAAGAACAGCTGAGCGAAATATTCAGAAATTGCCATTTGTAGGAATAACGATATCGAAGGTAGGTACAAAGGTGGTTACAAATTAGGGATAACGGAAGCAGCTAGCATTAATAAAGCTGCTACAAATTTTGGATTGCAGAGCTTGTGGTTCGTATAAACTGCAGCGGAACATTACATTCCAATAATCTAAAATCCACGTCGACGGCTGATTCAAAGCACACTACTTTTTTTTCATAATAAACCGCTAATTGGGAGTTCAATTCTCCAATTTAAGGTGTTTTTCTTCACTATTAAAATTTCAATAAGCAATGATTCAAACGGAATCGCACTTTGCCTGCCCAAATTTGGCAGGCTAACAAAGCGCAGCTCTCCGCCTTTTTAGAAGCGCCACTGCGCTCCCGCATACACGCCTCGCGGAATGAATGCTTGCGCTGCTGGGAAGAAGTCTGACTGGAATTCTTTATGCTGCTGACTGAACAAATTTTGGCCAACTACGAAAAGCTCGATGTTTTTTGCCGGTTTATATAAGATTTTGGCATCCATCGTGACAAAGCCGGGGATGCGATAAATAGAAATATCGCTGGTGTAACGCAACCAAAGATTCACTTCTAATTTATCGGAAAGATCGTAATGCGAACGGACCGATAACTGATGCTGCGGATTTGCTTTGTTAGCACCGGCTACGGAAGGATCTCTACTTCTGAATAACTGATTTGCCGAAACATCCAGATTGAGATAGCTGTAATTAGCCTGCAAACGCCATCGGTCAACCGGTTTCCAATCCGCGGAAACTTCAAAGCCGTAAGTCAAAGCGGAGGCGTTATTGTTTACCGTCAACGGTAAAATCAGATGATTGGGCGGGCCTGGACTGAATGTAAATGCGTTTAAGTTGAAATCGCGCAGCTGGCTGTAGTCGTTGATGAAACCGGCAATATCGACGGATGCCTGATGAGAAAACTGGTAGCGGTATCCCAATTCATAAGCTAATAGTTTCTCGGACAAAAAATTGTGGTCGCCGGTCAGTACCGGCAAGATTGGGAAGCGTGATGATACGCCAAGAAATTGATTGAAATACGTCGTATTGATGCGCATATCGTTTTCGGCTCGTGACGGTGTGCGTACCGCCCGTGAAATAGCAGCCCATACCGTATGGTCGTGATATGGAGTCCACGTTATGCGGGCGTTGGGTTGTATCTCGAGTCCGGTAAAATCATTGCGATCCAATCTCGTGCCGATTGAAAACCGTAAGTGATCGGGTATTAAGGTAATCTCATCGCGGATAAAACCGCTGAAGACATGATTGGTTTGTTCACTCGGTTTGAACGCGACAAAATCGGTGGCGAAAAGCGTATTGTGATAAAGCCGGTAATTTAAGCCCCACGTGATGTCATGTTGATCAAACAGCGGAAAACGGTGCTGGAAATCAACGTCGAAACTTTCCGCATCAAAGTTCGCGGAAGGGAGCATTTTATGCCGAACCCGATCATAGTAGGTTTGAAACATGATCGACGATCGTTCGGATAGCGTGCGATCCCAACGGAAGCGGATATTACCGCCTTCCTGCCCGCCGCGGTAATTTCCGGGGGTAATGACTGAGGGCAGATTGGATGCTGGCGGACTCACGCTGGTGCCGATAGCGTTATAGAATGCATCGCCTTGCAAGGTAAATTGATCGATGCCACGGCTATGATCAATACGAAACCCGCCCCGCGCCGAATGCCATTCATCATTAGCGTTTGGACCTGCAACCGATTGCGTGTGATCTCTGGAGAATCCCTTCGCATAAACGCGAAATGGTGTTTCCTCATTGATTTTTCCACCGTAGCGCCCAGCCATAAAGCCATGCTCAAAACTTCCTCCACCAGCGGTAACCAAAGAGCCCTGCGTTTCAGCCGCCTTCTTGGTGATAATATTGATGACACCGTTGACGGCATTGGCGCCCCATACGCTGGCGGCTGGCCCGCGGATCACTTCGATGCGGTCGATATCCTCCATAAGCGTATCTTGCTGTTCCCACATGACACCGGAGAATAGCGGTGTATATACGCTACGCCCATCCATGAGCACTTGCAGTTTATTGGAAAAAACGCCATTAAAACCGCGGATGCTAATTGCCCATTTGTCCGTGCCGATGCGATCCACTTGCACACCGGGAGCCATTCGTAATGCATCGGGGATACTGGTCGCACCGGAACGGCGAATATCTTCTTGCGTAATGACGAATACAGCGGCTGCGACTTGATTCAGTTTCTGCGGATGCCGGGATGCGGTAGTCACTTTGACGTTCATTAATTCTTCAATACTCAGGCTGAGAAATTGATTGTCATTGGAATTATTGCTTGCAAGCGAATGCTTCCAAGCGCTCGCCAGAATAAAAAGGAACGAAATTTGCAGCAAAAATGTTTTTAGCCGGCAAAGCTGCATGACTAAACAGATCGAGAAGGATTAATTTGAAGTATCTTCATTGTGTTACTTAAGGAAGTTTTGTCATTGATGCACTTTTACAGCGAGCTGCAACAGTTTTGAACTGATGTCCAGCCCATGCTTACGGGCAATTCCCAGATTGATCTCGAATACGATTTTATCGTTGACCAGGTTCATATTGATCGCGATGCCTTGTGTCATGGCATCGGGATTGTCCGCCAGCGTCAGCACCGGCGCGGCGGATAAACTGCTCAGAATGGCGGGCAGGGTGTCGCCAGCCGAGCGGGAGAAGAAAACCGCGTGGCATTGCTTGAGTTGACCGGCATCCTGCACGCGCAGGACTTTGATCGAACGCGCGCCGACCGATTTTTCTTGCAGCTTGTCGATTTCCTTGCCGAAATAATCCTCGCCGTAAATACACAGATTGATCGTGTGATCCGCGGTGCCCTCGGGCCATTGCGTGAAAGCGATGAAGTTATAGATGAAAGCGGCTTTGACTTTGTATTCCAGCACATTGTTGCTCTGCGCCAGAGTATCGGCGGCCGGCAAGCCATAGCCCAGCGCCAAGGCGAGCAGCCAAGTGCAAACCTTCCGGGTTACCAAGGCGGGCGGCAGTCCAATCATGAGTTGAAGTGTATGCAGGATCATAGGTTCACCAGAAGCGCCACTGCACCCCTGCATAAACGCCTCGTGGAATGGTCACGGGCACAATTGGAATGAACTCGGATGCGTACTCTCGATGATGCTGACTGAATAAATTCTGGCCGACGACGAACAGCTCGGTATTTTTTGCCGGTCTGTAGACCAGTTTGGCATCCATCGTGACATAGCCCGGGATATTGTAAAACCCGATATCGCTGCGATAGCGCAGCCATAAGTTGAGTTGCAATTTTTCCGAGAAATCGTAGTTTGAACGCACCGAAACCTGATGTTGCGGTGCCGTTTTCTCTGCGCCAACTCCGGATGGATCCGATTTTGACAGTATATTTTTTGAAAAAAAGTCAAGATGAATAAAGCTGTAATTTCCTTGCAAGCGCCAATTCTCTCGGGGTTTCCACTCAACTGATGCTTCAAAACCATACGCAAACGCTGATCCCCGGTTGTCGATAATCGAAGGAAGCAGAATTTGTCCAGGCAGCGCCGGGTTGAACGAAGCAATGCCTGAGCTTGAATCGCGCATTTGACTGTAATCGTTCACAAAACCGGCCAGATCGATGGATGCCTGATGGGAGAATTGATGGCGGTAGCCCAGTTCATAGGCAATTAGCTTTTCCGAATTAAAGTTGTGGTTGCCATATAACAGTGATGTGAATGGAAATGTTGAAAGCGCTGATCCGAAAACATTCTTTACTTGCGGCGTGATGTTGATAATGGCGTCGTTTTCAGCGCGCGACGGCGTTCTGACTGCGCGCGAAACCGCCATCCACAGCGAATTTTCCGGATTGGGCGTCCACATCAGGCGCGCACTGGGTTGAATCTCCCATCCGCTGAAATCGTTGTGCTCGAACCGGCTGCCTACCGTGAACATCAAGCGGTCGGGTATCAGCGTGATTTCATCTCGGATAAAGGCGGCGCCTAGATGATTCGTTTGTTCGCGCGGTGTGAGAGTCATCAGGCCGGTGTCGAAAACCTTGTTGCGATACAGCCGGTAATTGGCTCCCACAGTCACTTTATGACGATCGGCCAAAGGAAACCGGTATTGCATATCGATATCGAAGCTGTCGGCGTTGAATTTTCCTACCGGCAATAATTGCGATTGGGTGCGGTCGTAGTATGCCTGCAACATGAAAGCGGAGTGCTCGGAGAAATTCCGGTCCCAGCGGAAGCGGATATTTCCGCCTTCGTTATGTCCGCGCATTTGACCGAGCGGATTCGCCGCCAGATTGAAGGCGTTTTTATCGAGCGTGCTGCCGTCGAAGTTGGAGAAATAATCGCCTTGCAGGGTGAATTGATCGATGCCGCGGTTATGATCGAAACGGAATCCGCCTCTGGCCGAATGCCACTGATCGTTGGCATTTTCTCCGGATAGCGCTTGCGTTTGTCCTCTGGTGAAACCTTTGGCATACACACGGAACGGCGTATCTTCATTGATCTTGCCGCCGTAACGCGCACCCGCGAAGCCTTGTTCGAAGCTGCCGCCGCCGGCGGAGAAAAGCGCGCCCTGGGTATCCGCCGCTTTCTTGGTAATGATGTTGATGACGCCATTGACGGCGTTGGCGCCCCACACCGAAGCGGCCGGTCCGCGAATCACTTCGATACGCTCAATATCTTCCATCAGCGTATCTTGCTGTTCCCATAGCACACCGGAAAAAATCGGCAGATAAACGCTGCGTCCGTCCATCAGCACTTGCAGTTTGTTGGAGTAGAGTCCGTCAAACCCGCGCACGCTGATGGCCCATTTGTCCGTGCCGACGCGTTCCACTTGCACCCCGGGCGCCATGCGCAACGCATCGGGAATGCTGGTGGCGCCGGAACGGCGGATGTCGTCCTGGGTGATGACAAAAACTGCGGATGCGACTTGGGTCAGTTTCTGCGGATTTCTGGAAACAGTGGTCACCTTGACGTTCATCAATTCTTCGATGCTCAGGCTGAGAAACTGATCGTCAACCGGTTTGTTTTGCGCAACCGCCAAACCGCCGGGGGTTATCAGCAGCCATAGCCATGCAAAAGCCATTCCCAGAACAGGCGGCTTTACCCGCGTGGTCATGGTTCTCAAGGATGTGAAGCGCTTAATAAGCTTCTTCATGTTTGGTATCAGTAGCGCCATTCAACACCGGCATAAACACCCCTTTGCACATAGGTGGCCAAGGAGGGAATAAAATCAGATTGTGATTCGCGATGATACTGGCTGAACAAGTTTTGTCCCACTACAAAAAATTCAGTATTCTTGATTGGCTTCCACGCTAGTTTAGCATCCATCGTGACATAACCAGGGATATTGAAGAATGACAAACCGCTGACGTAGCGCAGCCACAGATTCAATTGGAGTTTTTCGGAAAAGTCGTGGTGCGACCGGACGGACAATTGATGGCTTGGATTGGCCTTGTGCGCGCCGCCTGACGATGAATCCAGTTCGCGAAATTCCGGATTGGAAGCGGTGTGAATCCGCAGGAACGAATAACTGCCTTGCAGGCGCCAATTGTCACGCGGCCGCCAATCGACCGAGGATTCAAAACCGTACGAATGCGCGGTGGTATCGTTACTGAATATCACCGGCAAAACCAGGTGCGGTATCGGGCCGCTGCCAGGTATCATCTGACCGAAACGGAAATCCCTGAGTTGGCTGTAATC
>JAFEEV010000115.1 GCA_018240935.1 Pseudomonadota bacterium | reverse complement strand
TACGGTGTTGATTGATAATTACGGTCGGTTGCATACTTCGGCAGTTTTAACTTTCAATCGCGCATTATAAATGCGATACCGCTGCTTAGCATTTGGAATATTCTTTCGGCTAATTCAGCAAAAAACATTTTCTTCATTCCCGGCTTGCATTTTCTTGACCAAAACGCACAGCATCTCTATAATTCGCCCTTTGTTTCTGAAGTGATTCCAGTCACACAGCAACTTCTTAATGCGGGAATAGCTCAGTGGTAGAGCACAACCTTGCCAAGGTTGGGGTCGCGAGTTCGAGCCTCGTTTCCCGCTCCATTCTTTCCAGGAATGGCTCTTTTGAAATTTTAATTTGCTGGGGATCGAGTAACTCCTTACCGGCTTTTTTCCTCAGGATTGGCGGTATCTTTAGAAGTTATGCAATGATGGCGGGGTGGCAGAGTGGTCATGCAGCGGCCTGCAAAGCCGTCTACGCCGGTTCGATTCCGACCCCCGCCTCCACCGATCTGATGCTTCCATCGCCCGGGTGGTGAAATTGGTAGACACAAGGGACTTAAAATCCCTCGGGCCTAAAACGCCCGTGCCGGTTCGATTCCGGCTCCGGGCACCATTTTAAAATATCAGCAAGTTTCATATCGTATCAAATCCCTTGTAATTACTAAGAATTTAAGAAATTGATCGTATCAAGAGATAGCATATTGTCTTTTGACATACCGTCAATTTAACGGTATTTTTGACGGTACTTTTGATACTGTCAAGTGAGATACCGTCAATGCTTACCGATATTTCAATACGTCAAGCAAAGGCTAAAGACAAGCCTTATAAAATGGGTGATAGCGGCGGACTGTATTTATTAGTCAAACCGATAGGTAAATACTGGCGCATGGATTACCGCTATGCTGGGAAGCGTAAAACATTGTCGATAGGTGTTTATCCTACTGTGTCGCTGGTTGATGCCAGAAAAAAACGGGATGAAGCAAAAAACCAGCTTGCCAAAGATATTGACCCGGGAATAACCAAAGCCATTAGAAAGCAGACGATGCTTCATGCTTCCGAAAATACTTTCAAAGCCGTAGCACTGGAATGGCACGCAAAAACCAGCAAAACATGGGCGGAATCGACGGCGAACAATATCAAGCGGTATCTGGAAAAAGATATTTTTCCATGGCTGGGTAATCGTGCGATTAAAGATATCGGCGCGCCGGATTTGCTGGCAGTATTGCGCAAGATCGAAAGCCGTGGCGCGCATGAGAAAGCGCAGCGTTGCCGTGAATATGCCGGGCGGGTGTTTAGATATGCCGTGGCTACCGGACGCGCTGAACGCGATCCTAGCGGCGATTTACGGGGAGCCTTGACGCCTGTCAAAGTGAAGCATCATGCCAGTATTACCGAACCCAAAGCAGTCGGTGCGTTGCTCCGATCTATTAAAGGTTATAGCGGTTCTTACATTACCAAGTGTGCATTGCTGCTTGCCCCACTGGTCTTTGTGCGACCCGGCGAACTGCGTCATGCAGAATGGCAAGAAATCGACTTTGATAAGCAAGAATGGCGCATACCCGGTCATAAAATGAAAATGAAAGAGCCGCATATCATTCCGTTATCACCGCAAGCACTCGAAATTCTGCAATCAATTCACCCTTTGACCGGAGACGGTCAATATATTTTCCCCAGCATACGAAGTGCAGCCCGGCCAATGTCAGAAAATACCATCAATGGTGCTCTGCGGCGCATGGGATATGAAAAGGATGAAATGACCGGACACGGCTTCCGTAGCATGGCCAGTACACTGTTACATGAACACGGCTGGCCGCATGAAGCAATAGAACGGCAATTAGCCCATGCAGAACGCAACAAAGTAGTGGCAGCCTATAACTATGCCGAACACCTGCCCAAACGCAAAGAAATGATGAATTGGTGGGCGAGCTATCTGGATGAATTGGCAGCGGGCGCTAAAGTAGTCAATTTGCTCTGAATCTAATGAAAATCAAACCGGGAAAAAACACGGCAACCCTTGAGACGATAAAGATTGTGAAGGCATTACTAAGATTGGAAATTGCAGCGACTAGTTAAAAATGAAAGACAAAAGCGCGCGGAATCTTTTAAGCGCAAAAAAAACATGTGTTATACAATTGATGCCGTATGGCATGCTATGAACTACAAGATATAGTGGTTAAAAGTAAAAAACCCGGATATTACCAGTATCCGGGCCGCCTACAGCTAGAACCGGTTATCTCTCTTGCGAATGAGCGTTTATGGTTAATAAAAAAATTGCGTAGACATTTGAACAATACATGGGAAGATTGTATTTAGTCAATCAATTTAACATAATTGATATTGTTTGATGTTGAGTTAATATTTATTAATTTCAATGGATTGCCGGTTCTTCTTAATTTCTTTGATGAAAATTTTAAGAGGAACTTAATTTGAAGCAAAAAAATCTAGTATCGCAAAATAGCTTTCCTGAAATTGGTTACCTTCGAGAACCACAAGTTTTAGAAATTTTCCCGTTTTCACATTCCACATTGTGGCGGCATGTCAAAGATGGCCGCTTTCCCAAACCAATCAAACTATCCCCGCGCGTGACTGCATGGCGCGCCAAAGATATTCAGGCACACCTGGATCATTTGGAGGGTTGAGTCATGACAGAAACAACAAATCCACCCTTGGTAAAGGGCTGGGCTGGTATTGCACAGCCTAAATTCAGC
>JAFEEV010000114.1 GCA_018240935.1 Pseudomonadota bacterium | reverse complement strand
CATGTCACGCCAAACGAACTTTGCAGATCTTGACTACAGTCACAAGAAACACCGGGCGCACCGGGAGGTTTTCTTAAGTCAAATGGAAAAGGTAATGCCCGGGCCAGTTTTACTGGTACACATTGACTCCCATTGCCCCAGGAATGGGCGGCGGGATCGTCAGCCGATGGCACTGGGAAATATGTTTCGCATCTACTGTATACGAAATGGTTCAACCTGTCTGACCGGCAGATGGAAGATGCTCTGTACGAGATCGAAAGCATGCGCCGCTTTGTGGGATTCAGTGGGGTACCGATACCTGCCGGACGAAATCATGATGCTGAATTTCCGTTTGATCTCTCAGATTATTCCGTTCGGGAAGGTCGCTTCACAGTTCGGTCAAAACCGGAAGGGAAGTATCAGAATTACAATAGGATTGATAGTTTACTTATATTTTTGATGTCCTCGCCCCTGGAGGGCGAGGCAGTTTATTGAAACACTCAAAATCAAAAATTTTAAGTGCTTGCGTCATTCTTACTCAGGAAAAGTACATTGACACAATAATCAATGCCGCCGCAACTGCGCCTATAAGCGCCAAATTGAAACCCAGTTTTTTAAATGTTCCAACATCTTCAACTTCTAGCATACTCATTTTAACCTCCAACGATATGTATTAGTGGAAGCAGAATTTTCCATCGAGCCGCAGTTGGATTTTTTGATTCAGATCAAAGAAATGTCAAATCGAGTCTGGTGCTTACCTAAAAATCAGCCAATCGATTACATTCGCATACCAATGAAAATTTAGCCGGCGGTCAGGTTCGCTTTAAAGACAGTACCGGCCGCCACACCCAGCTTATCCGTTTCATTGATTTCCGCAATCATAAAGCCTCATAGAAGTTTGAATATTGTCACCCCTTATGAAATACTCGCCTCTTATTTCAATCAACCTCTTTGTAAACAATCCAGAGATTTCTTGCAAAAATGCTAACCCGTTTAAATATCAAGAACTTCAAGGCATGGAAAGATACAGGTTCGATTCGTTTGGCGCCATTAACGGTGATTTTCGGTGCCAACAGTGCGGGAAAAAGCAGCCTGGGGCATTTACTGCTGGCGCTCAAGCAAACCGTGCTTTCAACCGATCGCAAGCGTCCGCTGCAGCTGGGCGACGACAATGCACTCATTGATTTAGGAACCTTTGCTGAGTGCTTGCATAATCACGATCTCAGTCAGTCATTGGAATTTAACCTGGCGTGGCAATTGCCGGGAAAACTGGAAGTGAAAGACCCGGTCAGCGGGGAAAAGTACTTGGGCGATAGTTTGAGTTTAAGCGTTAGCATGAAAGCCGGTGAGCGTGGTCAACCAATCGTCGATAAACTTGGTTATGCGCTTCAGAACGGCAACAACATGAATTTGACGGTCGATTTCAAGCGCGATGTAAAAGATAAATGGGTTATCGAATCACCAGAATATGATTTTGTCCGTAATCAGGGCCGTGCATGGGCATTGGATGAACCGGATAAGTTTTATCGCATCTCAGACCAAAGCCGTGCACGCTTCCAGAATGCCGAGTTTTTATCGGATTTTGCGCTGAAAACGGAAGCCGTGCTCAACAGCGTTTATTATTTGGGTCCATTGCGTGATCATCCGAAGCGGATTTATTCCTGGTCTGGAGAAACGCCGGAAAGCGTGGGACAGCGCGGTGAGTTTTCCGTAGCAGCCATTCTGGCCGCTACGAATCAGCAGCGCTCATTGAACCGAGGTCCCGGACAACGGTATTCACGTTTCGATGAATTTGTCGCACACTGGCTGAAAGACTTGGGAATTATCGAAGATTTTGGAGTAAAAGCAGTCGCGGAAGGACGCAAGGAATTTGAGGTACTGGTCAAGACACATGCGCAATCCAGCGAAGTTAAAATCACCGATGTAGGTTTTGGAGTGTCACAAGTGTTGCCGGCGCTGGTGCAAGCCTTTTATTGTCCTCCGAATTCGACCATTTGGATGGAGCAACCTGAAATTCATTTGCATCCACAGGTGCAGGCTGAACTGGCTGACGTATTCATCTCGGCAACGCAAGCACGCGAGGATGGCAAAGAGCGCCATGTTCAATTGATTGTGGAAAGTCATTCAGAGCATTTTCTCAATCGTCTGCAACTGCGTGTTGCCGAGGGTTCGGTCTCGCCTGACAATGTCGCGGTGTATTTCTGCCGCCGCGCCGGTGCGGCGACTGAGCTTGAGCCGTTGCGATTGAATGAGTTTGGCGAGATAGAAAACTGGCCGGAACATTTCTTTGGCGACGAGATGGCCGATATTGCTGGCCGCACATTGGCGGCAATGAAACGGAAAAAAGCATTGGCATCCGGAGATAAATCAGAATGAAAGCTGTCATCGACACCAATGTGCTGTTGGTTGCGAATGGTCAGCATGGCGATGTCTCTGAGGATTGCGTTATTGAATGTGTACAGCGGTTGCATAACATGCAAAGCGCCGGGATCACTGTAATCGACGATAGTTACAGGATTCTGGGGGAATATCAAAACAAGACCAGGCTCAATCCGCCTAAAGGGCCGGGTGATGTATTCCTGAAATGGTTATTGCGTAATACGGGCAATCCGTATCATGTCGAGCAAGTGCAGATTACCGAAATCACGCAGGATTGTTTTGCCGAATTTCCCGATCCTGCGCTGGAATCAATATTCGATGCGCCTGATCGGAAGTTCGCGGCAGTGGCGCATGCTCACCCCGAAAGGCCGCCGGTGTGGCAAGCGGCCGATTGCAAATGGCTGGATTGGTGGTCCGCTTTGCAGGAAAGAGGTGTCCGTGTCGAATTTTTGTGCCCGGATGATGCGTGCGGATTTTATCGCAATAAGTTTCCCAGTAAACCCTTGCCTGAATTACCGGATTAACATATGACTGGTTTCTTCCGTTTCCCCCACACCCCGCACCTGGCTTGGCTGGGTGAAGGCATGCCACGTGACGACAAAGTGTTGTCCGCCCGTGAAGCGGCTGCTCTGCTTGCAGATAAAGTAGTGGTGGAGGAAAAGCTGGATGGCGCGAATCTGGGACTATCGCTCGCTCCGGATGGCAGCCTGCGCGCACAGAACCGGGGACAGTATCTGGCTGAGCCGCACGCCGGCCAATTCACCCGCTTACCCGCGTGGTTGGGGCAACATAGCGAAGCGCTGCGCGCCGTCCTCACAGCGGATCTGATCTTTTTCGGCGAGTGGTGCGCCGCACGCCATTCGTTGGATTATGCCGCGTTGCCGGACTGGTTTCTGCTGTTCGATGTATACGATCGCACTGCCACTCGCTTTTGGAGCACATCGCGCCGCAATACATTGGCGCGTGCAGCCGGTCTGGTCACAGTACCACAGTTGTTGCACGGCAAAACCACCGTGGCCGCACTGAAGCAACTGGTAATCACCCACCCCAGCCGCTATCGTGCAGGAGGGTTGGAGGGCGTGGTAATTCGCCGCGAATCCCCAGAGTGGTGCGAGGCGCGCGCCAAACTGGTCCGGGCCGATTTCACGCAAGCTATCGACACCCACTGGCGCAAGCGGGCGATCGAGTGGAATCGCGTTGACCATCCGGTCCGGTTCGCACGATAAATCCGCCGCAACGCATGCTTATCAAAAACCCGGGATTCTCACGCAACTACCCCAGGATGATTCCCCCGCCCAGGCACACTTTGCTTTCATAAATCACCACGGATTGACCCGGCGTCACCGCCCACTGGTCCTGCGCAAAGTCTACTTGACAGTGGTTCTGGGTTAATTGCGTGATGGCGCAAGGCGCGTCTGCCTGGCGGTAGCGGGTTTTGGCGGCGTAGACCCAATTGCAATGCGGCTGTTTTCCGCTGATCCACGTCAGATCGGTCGCTTGTAACGATGGACGGAGCAGATCGGGATGATCATGACCCTGCACGGCAACCAATACATTCCGCGCCATATCCTTGGCGGATACGAACCACGGTTCGCCGCCGCCGTCGCGCGTGCCGCCGATACCCAATCCTTGCCGCTGCCCGATGGTGTAATACATCAGCCCCAGATGCTGGCCGATTACCTTGCCGTCCGGCGTTTGAATTTCTCCCGGTTCGTGCGGCAGGTAGCGGTTGAGAAATTCCCGGAAAGGGCGTTCGCCGATGAAACATATGCCGGTGCTGTCTTTTTTGGCGCAATTGGGCAGTTTCAAATCACGGGCAATCCGGCGTACCTCGCGCTTATAAAGATGACCGACCGGAAATAACGTATTGGCCAGTTGCGCTTGATTCAGGCGATACAAAAAATAACTTTGATCTTTGGTGCCGTCTTCGCCCTTCAGCAACTGAAAGCCGCCATCCACTTCGCGCACCTGGGCGTAATGCCCGGTTGCGATGTAATCCGCGCCCAGTTTGTGCGCATGATCGAGAAAAGCCTTAAACTTGATTTCGGCATTGCAGAGCACATCGGGGTTCGGCGTTCGTCCCGCCTGATACTCGGCCAGAAAATGGGAAAAAACCCGGTCTTTGTATTCAGCGGAGAAGTTCACCACTTCCATCGGAATATCGAGAACATCCGCCACCGATACCGCATCGAGAAAATCCTGCCGGGAAGAACAATATTCGCCGGTATCGTCGTCTTCCCAATTTTTCATGAACAGACCGGTCACCTCATGGCCCTGCTGCTTCAGCAAGTAAGCCGCCACGGACGAATCGACGCCGCCCGACATGCCGACAATCACCCGGTATTTTTTCATTGCATCACGGCTCATAGTGCGTCAGCAGCTCCAACGGGTAACGTTTACCGGCCTGATAGTCGCGAATGCATTGCATCACGAGCGGGCTGCGGTGGCGTTGAATCATTTGATTCACTTCCTCCGGGCTAAACCACGCTGCCCGCACGATACCGGTATCCAGTGTGCGTTTGGGATCGTGCTGCGTCACATGCCCGCCGAATGCAAAGCGGATATACGTGGTATCGACGCGCTGCGAATGCCAGTGATAAATCCCCACCAGAAATTCCGGCACAAAAGTATACGCAGTTTCTTCCAGCGTCTCCCTGATTGCGCCCTGAATAATCGATTCACCCGGATCCAAATGCCCGGCCGGTTGATTGATAAACAAACCGCGACCAGCTTCCGGTTCTTCCTCGACCAGCAAAAACTTGCCATTTTGTTCGATAACGGCTGCAACCGTCACATTGGGTTTCCAGATTGTCATTTTATTGCGTAGAAATATAGGTTATCGGGTACTACCGGCTTATCCGCCCGGCTTTGAGCCGCGCCTATTATCGCACTGTCAGCCTTAATTCTGTTGCGATCAAGAAAGAATTCCCGCACTATCCGCTGCTCAACCCGGACGAATGGCGGAAAATTGCCGCAACACCTTATCCAGTTGCGCAACATCGAAGGGTTTGCTGAGATGTCCGTCCATCCCGGCGGCAAAGCACTCCTGCTTGATATGATCCAATACGTGCGCGGTCAGCGCCACGATAGGCACGGGTGGTAAATTCTTCTGCTGCTCAAGCGCGCGTATTCGCCGGGTTGCCTCGAATCCATCCATCACCGGCATATTGCAGTCCATCAAAATCAAGTCAAAAGAATGCAAAGTGAAAGAATCGATCGCTTCCGCGCCGTTACCGGCCATCGTCACTTCACACTGCAAATATTCCAGCATCGCTTTGCTGACCAACTGGTTGACGTCATTATCTTCGACCACCAGGATGCGAGGACGATGGTTTACGCGAGTGTCCGGTTGTATTTGAGACGCTTCGGCTGGTTTCGCCGCCGCATCGGCTATCTCGAACTGCAACGGAATGCGCGCACAGAACGTGGAGCCCTTGCCGATTTCGCTCGACACCGTAATCGAGCCGCCCATCAGCGTCAGCAAATTACGGGTAATGACCAAGCCCAAGCCGGTGCCGCGAATATGCTGGGTCGCTTCGCCGACTTGGGAGAATTCCTGGAACAGACGCGCCTGATTCTCATTGGAAATCCCGATACCGGTATCCGTCACGGTCAGTTCCAGTTCAATTCCGCTGCGGTCGGGAATCTCGTTGCAATTTACCGATAAGGTAATTTCGCCCTGCTGGGTAAATTTGAATGCATTGCCGAGCAAATTAAATAAAATCTGCTTGATCCGGTCGGGATCGCCGATCAGCTTGCCCGGCGCGCTGCAACCGAAGCGCACGGCAAAATTCAGCGCGCTTTCCTGCGCCTTGGCGCGAAATAGCGAATGCACTTCGTCAATCAAGCCGGATAAATCGAAGGCGCGGTTGACGACATTTAGTTTGTGCGCTTCGATTTTGGCGAAATCAAGAATGTCATCGATAATCCGCAGCAAAGTCCGCCCGGAATTACGAATGACATTCAGATAATTGGTTTGCTCCGCGTTCAGGGAAGTATTTGCGAGAACCTCGGTAATACCGAGTACACCGTTCATCGGCGTGCGAATTTCATGACTCATTGCCGCCAGGAAAGCCGACTTCGCCTTATTGGCATTTTCCGCCTGCTGGCGCGCTTGTTCCAAATCCACTGCCTGCTTTTCCAATAGCACCGCTTGCTGCCTAACCATCCAGTAATTCTCGTGTTGCAGCTTACCGTTGTGCACGGAAAATACGAAATAAGAAAGTCCGATGATCAGCATGACCCAGCTGCTGTCAGCCGGCATGAACACCACCAGACTGATCAGACTCGGTAAATAAACCAATACAGCAAAAGCGAGCATCAAGCGGATGCGCGGCGACGTGGCGGCAATACCGCCCGCGATAAAACCAACCGTCGAAATTACCGCGAGAATTGCACCGCTATCGATCGCGCTAATGGACAGAAAAATCCAACACAGAAAAACACCCCAAATAAAGGATGTCGCAACATAAACCGCCGAGATTGAACGCTCGATCAGCGCTTGATTACTTAAACGCAAACCGGTTACTTGTTTATAGATTATTAGCCGGCTGACGGCCAGAGCGATAAAAAATAGGGCAAAAACAGTGGAAGCCGGGTGCGCGCGCAATACCGGCGAAGTCAAAATGATGGCAATGCAACACAGCACATAAAACATCCCTCCCCAACGCATACGCCCGGCCACATCCTGATTGGTACTGATGCGCACCTGCTCAAGATTGGCCACTTCGGGATCTGACCACACGCTTCCGCTGCTCTTCAAAATATGTTTATTCCCAAGTGCGGATTGAATCGGCTCGATTACTATGAAAACCGGTAAAAATCGAATTCATCAGCCAAAAGCTCGATATCAATTCATAAAATTACACTACCCAAGTAAGATAAATCCGAGAACACTATCATAAAGAATAAGCCAGCTTACGGCTATTGATCGCTTATTAAAGCAGCAAACAAACACACAGAAGCTAGCCAAATAGAGCGCTAAAAGGTATCATGCGCACCTGAAGTGAAGGAGGTGTGGCCGAGCGGTTTAAGGCAGCAGTCTTGAAAACTGCCGTAGGGGTGACTCTACCGTGAGTTCGAATCTCACCGCCTCCGCCACGGATCCAGTATCCACGCTGTTCTCAAGCACATCATACTTATATTCCCATCATTAGTACCATCAAAAAAATTAAACAAATTTTGATCTTAATTCCTAACGCTTGATCATTTCAAAAGCAAATTAGCTCATCCCAGTTCGTGGTGTAATTAGGGCTTCTGCTTCCCTGTTTCATCTTTCACGGTTGTTTGAATCCCTCAGATGCGAGTTTAATCGTACCCCGCCCCATGCTGATTCATGACGCCAATCAACTTTCTGGATTAGATATCTACTGCCGAAGATCGTTAATCAAAGGAGTATGAATCGCCGACCGGAATACCGATAAATTCTAATAGTGATAACAACTTTTATTATTGTAATCAAACCCATTGCTTTGTTATGGTGCGCTCGTTATGGCAATAATTGCCATTTTATGATATTAATGGCAAATTACGCAGCAAAATAAAGAGGATTTACCCATGCAAAGTATGAATATTTCTCTGCCCGCCCCTTTGAAACAATTTGTGGATGGACAGATCGCCCAAGGCCGCTATAGCAGCGCCAGCGAGTATATTCGCGAATTGATCCGTGCTGATGAAAAGCGCAAAGCGGAAGAACAGCTTGAAGCCAAGTTGCTGGAAGGATTGAGTAGTCAGGAAAGCGAATTAACGACGGAAGATTGGAGCGATATCCGCAAAGAAGCCTTAGCTAAGCTCGAAGCCAGACAAAAGCAACGCTGATGCCTAAAATCTATCAACGCGCGGCAGCCCGGCGCGACTTGGTAGAGCATTTCGTTTATCTTGCCGAGAATGCCAACCTAGAAACAGCAGAACGCTTTCTGGCACAAGCAGAGGCTAGCTTCAATGCTCTAGCTGAGCAGCCTCTGATCGGCGCACCATTATCACTGCACGACCCAGCATTAGCAGGCATGCGCAAATGGCCAGTTGGAGGCTTTGAAAATCACCTAATCTTCTACCTTCCACATCCTAACGGCATATCAGTCGTGCGAGTACTGCACGCCGCCCGTGACTGGTGGGGTTTACTGGGGATTAAAACTTAATTCAAACGGGAGAACGAAGATTGCCAGCCCTTTGGAAAAAAACCAAATAATAATCGGCAGCAGCTCGTTTTCTTCAGCTAACGATAAAATAAATTATCGCTAGTTGAAATTCTGCACATCTTGGCCCAGGAACGAGAGACTGATATCCACTGCAAAAATCGGCCGTCAATCCCCTGATTCATCTGAAAATCTTAATTTTCCCGTCTAAACAAAATCCTACCACTATCTTTTTTGCTACTGCATAAACGTTCTTTTGAATCACTCTTGGCGGTATACTCGGGATTTTCCTCATATAATTCAATCGACTTGTCATTTGGACATAGGCAAACAACCCAGTCTGTAAATTTATAATAGGGTTTTGAGGTGGGTGTGGTTACACGAAGCTGGTAATTTCTTCCGGTATCAACACTTCAAACAACATCTCGTGGCTTTGTGACGGATAACCCGACAACATGAAAGCACGACTGGCGCATAGCTTGGTGTGTGCTGCCAACACCTTGCGGTGAATGCCGCCAATCACCAGCCACTCTTCGCTCCAGTCAAACTGAAAGGCTTCACCCAACGTAAACCGCAGCGGCACATACACCGATTTACTCTG
>JAFEEV010000113.1 GCA_018240935.1 Pseudomonadota bacterium | reverse complement strand
GGATACTTTATGCCGCCTGTTTGACATTCCCCGCAAGATTTTGCCGCGCATCCAACCTTCCGCCGGATTGCATGTGTTGTTGGCAAATGGTTTAACGTTGCAAGCCAGCGTTGGCGATCAATCGGCCGCATTAATCGCCAGTCTGGCGGATAACACATGCGAAGCTTTGGTGAATCTCGGCACCGGCGGTTTCGTGATCCGCGCGCTGCCAAGCGGCACACCGGCTTTTGACGGTTACCTGCACACCTTGGTGTATCAGGATCGGCAAGGAGCAGCGCGATTCGCCGTTGAAGGCACGATCAACTCCATCGCTTCCGCGCTTGCGCCTTATCCGGTCAAGGATTGCAGTGTGGCGGATCTGGCGCAAAACGCTATTTTCTGCCTGGCGGAACCGAGCGGCTTAGGCGCACCATATTTCCGCAGCGATTGGGGCCTACACTTTTCCGCATCCCCATCGGCACTGAGCAAGCAGCAAGTTGCCGTGTTGTTGCTGGAGGCGGTTATTTTCCGCGTGGCGCGCATCCTGGAAGATTTTCACCAGCACTCGCCGCTAAATCGGGTTTATCTGTCGGGCGGTTTATCGAGCCTGCCCTGCTTACAGCAAGGCATCGCCCAATGCATAGCGTTACCGGTCTTTTATTTGCCACACAAAGAGACTAGCCTGCAAGGCGCAGCGCTGCTCGCTTGCGGACTCAAAATTTCCGGTCAGCGGAAAGTGCAAGCGATAGAAATCAACCTCGCAAACACCGCGCTCGTGGATAAATATCAGCGCTGGAAAGTTTGGCTCGATGTTTTATTGAAAACATAAAGTGATTCACTTTAAAAAGGTTGCCCGCGCAAATTATCAATCCTGTAGAATCCGCGTTGCAAATTTTCACTCGATTTATTTTTCTATATCATTTGATAAGAATTCATCGCATAACCGCGTGATAACCCATGCATAACTGGCAACAATGACTGCCAGTTATGGTGATTAACATCTTAAACAGTTAAAAAAGGAAATCTTATGGCAACCAATATACCCGGCTATACCTACGGTACCGCTGCTGTTGCGAAATCTCCCGTATCCATGGACGACTTCGCCAAATTGAAACAAGCGTCTTTGTTCGGTGACGACGATGTGCGTTATTTGAAAATGTCGCACGATGTGCTGAAAGATCAAGTCGAACAAATTCTCGACGTGTGGTACGGTTTCGTCGGTTCGACCCCTTTCCTGCTGCACTACTTCACCAACGCAGCCGACGGTCAACCCAACATGGACTATCTGGGCGGCGTGCGCAAACGTTTCGGTCAATGGATTCTGGATACCGCCAATGCGGAATACAATCAGGACTGGTTGAACTATCAACACGAAATCGGTTTACGCCACCATACCACCAAGAAAAATACCACCGACAACGTGAAATGCGTACCGATCATTCACGTGCATTACATTTTCGCCTTACTGATTCCAATTACGACGACATTGCGTCCGTTCCTGGAAAAAGGCGGTCATTCCCGCGATGACGTGGATCGCATGCAAGATGCATGGCGCAAATCCGTGCTGATGCAAGTGATTCTGTGGTCACAACCGTACATCAAACAAGGCGAGTTCTAATTGCGCTGTGGAGAGCGGTTTTTTTCCGCTCTCCTTACACTCATTCGCACCCTTCCGGTTACATCTTCGATTCATGCACCTGTCGATCGTCATCCCCGCTTTTAACGAAGAACTGCTGATTCTGGATTGTCTGAATTCCATCCAAGAATCGGTCAGCGCCAACCGGAAACCCGGTTTTACCCATGAAGTCATCGTCGTGGACAACAATTCCAGCGATAAAACCGCCGAACTGGCACAACAAGCCGGGGCAAAAGTCGTATTCGAGCCGATCAACCAGATCGGCCGCGCACGCAATACCGGCGCGGCGGCCGCAACGGGAGACTGGCTGCTGTTCGTCGATGCGGACAGTTTGTTGAATCCCGGCATGGTCACCGATATTCTGCACATGATCGAAAGCGGAAAGTACGTCGGCTGCGGCAGTGTCATGCATATGCCCGGTCTGCCGTGGTGGGGCAATGCCGCCATGCGGCTCTGGACGTTATTTTCCGTCACATTCCGCTGGGCATCCGGCGCATTGGTGGTGTGCCGCAGCGACGCGTTTCGCGACGTGGGCGGATTTAACCAGGAGCTGTTCGCCGCCGACGAAATCGATTTGAGCGAACTGCTGAAAAAATGGGGACGCAAACGCAGTTTGAAGTTCACCATCCTGACCCGTCATCCGCTGGTCACGTCACCGCGCAAAGTCAAACTCTATACCGGCCGGGAAATCGCCGGACAATTCTTCAGTGTGATGTTCAGTCCGCGCAAAACGCTGCTGGATAAGAAGAAACTGCCGATTTGGTACGATGGGCGGCGATGATCGCTTGCCAGGCAAATCATTGTTATCACACTACGGATTCACACCAGACATAGTTAAACCTGAAAATACACCCGATCCCGCCTTACTTTACCATTGCCCGCCACTTTCCCAGAATTTCCTTAAGCACCTGATTTATTTCTACTTAATATACTCTTAATTTCACACTCACAACGGCTTCTTTAATTTTCTGAACCAGCATTAGCCGTCTAATTCAATTATCAACTTTTGTGTGATTTTTCTCACTGCGCACTTATCCTAGCTTACTTAGACTATAACCATTAGTTCAGTATGACTATAGTCACTCATTATCATTTCAATTAGACTGCGCGTCATTTTTAGCAGCTATTGAGCATTACGTTGAGCTAAATTTTGAGAAAAATTTAGCTCTTTTTTTATCCATAAAGAGGGACAAATTGATGTACAACAGAAACACCGCGAGATTACCGATAATCTCCGCATTATTTTTTATGCTGACGGCACCGGTATTCGCCAAAGACGATC
>JAFEEV010000112.1 GCA_018240935.1 Pseudomonadota bacterium | reverse complement strand
CCGCACCGAAGAATCGTTTGGGCCGTTGTAGCGCGCTGGCATCCACCCCCCCGGTCAGCACCTTACCCGAAGCAGGGACCACGGCATTATAAGCGCGCGCTAGCCGGGTAATCGAATCGAGCAGAATCACGACATCCTTCTTGTGCTCAACCAGACGTTTGGCTTTCTCGATGACCATTTCGGCCACTTGAACGTGCCGCGTGGCGGCTTCGTCGAAAGTGGAAGAAATCACTTCCCCTCTCACCGAACGGATCATTTCCGTTACTTCTTCCGGGCGTTCATCGATCAGCAGCACCATCAAAATCACATCCGGATAATTCGCCGCTATTGCGTGGGCAATATGTTGCAGCATAACGGTTTTACCGGATTTAGGACTGGCTACCAGCAAACCGCGCTGACCTTTGCCGATCGGAGCGATCAAATCGATGATACGGCTGGTAATATTTTCTTCGGCTTTGATATCGCGTTCGAGTACGAGCCGCTCATCGGGAAACAACGGGGTCAAATTCTCAAACAGGATTTTCTGTTTGGAATTTTCCGGCGGTTCGTTGTTAACTTTATCAACTTTGACCAGCGCGAAGTAACGTTCTCCGTCCTTCGGCGGCCGGATTTCGCCATCGATCGAATCTCCGGTGTGCAGATTAAAGCGGCGGATCTGACTGGGTGAAATATAAATATCATCCGGACCAGCCAAGTAGGAAGTATCCGGGGAACGTAAAAATCCGAAACCATCCTGCAACACTTCCAGCGTCCCATGACCATATATGTTTTCACCCTTGCGCGCCTGATTCTTCAGCAATGCGAAAATCAGATCCTGTTTTCGCATTCGGTTGGCCCCATCGATTTCGTTCTCGACAGCCATTTTTACTAATTCAGTGACGTGCAGGTTTTTTAAATCAGATAAGCGCATGAAAAAGCTCGTGAAAAAATAATACTTCGATGAAAGATAATGATGCTGGAAGGAAAGTTGTTACGGATGGGATTATTAAGTATAAGGTAGTGGGCCTTTACCGGTTACATAGTCCACAAGTAATTCATGTGAATTAGGCTAGCGGGTTTAAATATGACTGTCAATAAAGGCGGTTAACTGTGATTTTGATAATGCCCCGACTTTGGTCGCTTCGATATTGCCGTTTTTAAACAGCATCAGGGTGGGAATACCGCGGATACCGTATTTCGGCGGTGTCAATTGATTCTCGTCGATATTTAACTTGGCAACTTTAAGGCGTTCGCCGTATTCACTTGCAATCTCATCGAGTATCGGTGCAATCATTTTGCAAGGACCACACCATTCCGCCCAGTAATCGACCAGAACGGGCGTGGTTGATTGCAGAACTTCCGTGTCAAAATTTGCATCGGTAACGTAATGAATATGCTGACTCATATGATCCTCATTCAAATTATTCAGTATTAAGAACAGTAAACCCTATTATCTCAAAGAGCGGTTTACGGGATTGATTGGAATAAAGCTGTAAAAGAGTGGTATCAAACTGAATTGTTATGCTATAGAAAAAACCGTTAAAAGGGAAGTAGCTTTTAAAAATAGCAATCGGAAGAAACATCCGGAAAATGTGCCGCACAAACGAATCATCATCGAACGATCATTCTTCCGGTTGTTGAAATGCCACGATATGATCGGCTGCGAGTTTAATCCCGATTTTCCCGCCGAGCGCATGATCATGATGACTGGGCACCAGCGCAAGCACCTTGGCACCGCTCGCCAGACGCAAAGTATATAAGATCTCCGCGCCGCGAAATGCCTTGTGAATCACCATCGCTTGCAACGGGCTGGTATCGTCATGCACGATGTCATCCGGTCGCAATAACACATCCACCTGACAACCGGCCGCACAGTGCTGCGGTATCACACCGCTTAATACGCCCAGTTCAATTTCCACCCGGTGCGTATCGATTACCCGGCCCGGAACAAATACACCCTGACCGATGAAATTAGCCACAAAACGGTTGGCCGGGCAGTGATACAGATTGAACGCGGTATCCCATTGCTGAATCTCGCCATGATCCATCACACCGATCACATCGGCAATCGCAAACGCTTCCGCCTGATCGTGCGTCACCAGGATGGCGGTGGTTCCCTGGTTCTTGATGATTTCACGCACCTCCATGCTCAAACGTTCGCGCAAACTGACGTCCAGATTGGAAAAAGGCTCGTCCAGCAACAATAAATCCGGCTTCGGCGCCAGCGCGCGCGCCAATGCCACGCGTTGCTGCTGCCCGCCCGACAATTCATGCGGATATTTTTTCGCAACGCTGGCCAGATGCACCACGTGCAAGAGCTCTTCAATCCGCCGTTCACGTTCCGCCCGGGCTAACCGGTGCAGGCCGAAACCGATATTGGCGGCCACATCCAAGTGCGGAAACAATGCATAATCCTGGAAAACCATGCCGATGCGCCGCAGTTCCGGCGGCACAAAAATGCCCGCGCTGCTGACATTGGCGCCGTTCAACACGATTGCACCGGCCGATACGCGCTCAAAACCGGCGATACAACGCAATGCTGTGGTTTTACCGCAGCCGCTCGGACCGAGCAAACAGCCGATCTGCCCTCTTTGCAATTGCAAGGATAAATCATGAATGACAACTTGCGCGCCGTACGCTTGGCGGATGTTATTCAATTGCAGCAATACCGTATCCATTTTCTTTACTTCTCGGTTTGACGCATAAACAGGCAAATCGGAATCAATCCGGCGAACACCAGCGTGACAGCCGGCAACGCCGCTTGCTCCCACTGCCCTTCCGAAGTCATTTCATAGATCCGCACCGCCAGCGTATCCCAGCCGAACGGCCGGGTCATCAGCGTAATGGGCATTTCCTTCATAACATCGACAAACACCAGCGTAGCCGCCGTGAAAATTCCCGGTTTCAGTATCGGAATGTGCACTTTCCGGATCATCATCCCGCCGTGCACTCCCAAGCTCATCGCCGCTTCATCGATACTGGGGGTAATCCGCTGCATGGCGCCGTCAATCGGGTAATGACTCACCGCCATGAAGCGGATCAAATAAGCGATCAGCATAATCGCCAAGGTACCTTGTATCAGCGGGCCTGTTTCAACTTGCAGCCAGCCTGCCAGCCATTCGCTCAGCCGTCCATCCAGCCACACCAGCGGCACATATACGCCAATCGCCAGCACCGTGCCGGGCAGCGCATAACCGATCGTGGCGATGCGCACGGCAAAACGCGTTGCCGGACTGGAATAGCGCCGCGCCGCGTACACCAGCGCAATAACGGCGGCGCAAATCAGCAAAGCCGCCAAGCCGGATAATGTCAGGGAATGCCAGAGAAATTCGAGGTAACGGTCAAAATCGAAATCCTGCGCGAACGACTGCGCGCCCCAGCGGCACAATTGCAGCAGCGGCAGCAAAAACGCCAAAAACAACACGCCCAGCACAAAACCGGTAACCAGCCAATTGCGCCATCCCGTCAAACAGATGCGCTGTGCTCGTTCCGTTCGCTTATTTTCCGCATAACGCATGCGCAACCGGAATTGCTGCTCCATTACAATCACGGCAAAAACGATCATGATCAACAAAGAAGCCAACTGAGAAGCCGCCGGCAGCGAAAACATACTGAACCACGCCTTGTAAATCGCCGTCGTGAAGGTGTTGTAATTAAAAACCGCCACCGTGCCGAAATCCGCCAATGTCTCCATCAGCACCAGCATGAGCCCCCCCGCTATCCAAGGACGCGCCATCGGCAGCACCACTCGGAAGAAACCGTGCCTGCGATTGAAACCGAGCGATTGCGCCACTTCCAGCGAGCGTTTGCCTTGGCTCAAAAAAGCATTGCGCGCCAGCAAGTACACATAAGGATAAAAAGCCAGCGTCATGACCGCAACGACACCCATTCTGCCGCGAATGTCTGGAAACCAGGATAAATCGGAATCGAGCCACGCGCGCAACGCCGTTTGCACCGGACCGGTAAAATCAAACAAGCCCAACGCGACAAACGCCGTCACATACGCGGGCATCGCCATCGGCAACAGCAGCGCCCAGGAAAAAAAACGCCGTCCGGTGAATTCATAAACCGCGGTAATCCACGCCAAACTAATTCCCAGCAGCGCGGTTCCGGCAACGACACCCAACGCAAGCCAGAACGTATTGACCAGCAACAGCGGCAGCGTCGTCTCAAGCAGGTGCTGCCAGACATCGCCGGCAGGCGCGAAAAAAGAAGAAACGATCACGCCGACAGGCGCCAGTACCAATGCAGCCGCGATAAAAGGAACTGAGCGCCAAATGGCCATGACCTGATGGTGAAGAAATAGAACTAAAAATGGCGAAAGAAGCTGCTATTTTCTGTTGCTTCTTGCGCCGCCTTAATCTTGGTATTTACCGCGTCTTTTTACTGATAACCGGCACGATCCATCAGTTTGACGGCGGTGGTTTGCAACTCGCCGGCTTTCACCAGATTGATCGGGTTCTGTTTGAAACCGCCCCAAGCGGCTACAAACGGATCGGCGGCAATTTTGGGATTAACCGGGTATTCCATGTTGACGTCGGCAAAAAGATTTTGCGCTTTGTCGGATGATAAGAACTCCAGCAACTTAACGGCGGCTTGCTCATGGCGCGCATGACGCGTCACACCGGCGCCGGACACATTGACATGCACGCCGTTAGTGTTCTGATTCGGCCAGAAAATCGCCAAAGGCAGATTGGGGTCTTTCTTCATCAAGCGGCCAAAGTAGTACGTATTGACCAACGTCACATCGCATTTACCCGCGGCGACAAATTCCAAAGCACGCGTATCGTCTGACAAGGGATCCACCGCCAGATTGGCCACCCAGCCTTTGACGATTTTCTCGGTCTCGGCTTCACCGTGCTCGGCGATCATCATCGCCACCAGCGATTGGTTATAGACTTTCTTCGATGTCCGCAAGCACAAACGTTTATTCCATTTGGCATCGGCCAGATCCTCATAGGTCGACAATTCTTCCGGTTTCACTTTCTTGGTGTTGTAAATCAGCGTCCGGGCGCGAATCGACAAACCGAACCATTCGTTACCGGGATCGCGCAAATGCGCCGGAATGTTATTTTCCAGCACGGCGGACTTGACCGGCTGCAACAATCCCGCCTGCGCAGCCGCCCAGAGATTACCGGCATCCGCCGTAATCAGCATATCCGCCGGGGTATTTTTCCCTTCCGCCTCGAGCCGGGCGAGCAATGCGCCCTCATTATCCGTGACGTATTTGACCTTGATCCCGGTTTCCTTGGTAAACGCATCAAACATTGGCTTGATCAGTTGTTCGATACGCGCGGAATACACCACGACTTCCTCCGCGTGCAGCGGTTTTACAACCAGCAAGGAAAACAGAAAAAAAACGGCGATAGGAAAACGGCTTAGATTTGATTTCAACATGAAAATACTTCCAAGAAAACGTGCATCAATCGGATTAATTATTGGCGGTTACTATAGTATGGATAAGAATAATTATCAATTGAATGATCGGAATCAATTTTCCACTACGGGTTGCGGCAGAAAATCCAGCTCCTTGCGTCCAACCAGCGGCAATTTGAGCGCGGGCGGATCCCAATCGACACCGAACGACAATCCCAGCAGGTTGAATTCGATACCCTCCACCGCGCTGACCAGCATCCCCATCAGGCCAAACAACGAAATCTGCAAACCGCTGCCGCTCGGCGCCTGTGAAACCAGCCGGTAACCCAGATAATCCTTGCCGATGGCAGTCGGCGGCAAATCCAGTTGCAATTCAGGAACGGAGCGGGAAACCCAAGCTGTGAACGTATTGGAATTCGGTCCCGGCCAGATCGTGTAATCTTTCGCGTAGGGATATTTACGCGCGGCTTCGTCTATTTTCGCAATGAGCGCATCTGCTTCCGCGCCGCGTTTCTCCAGCAGTATCTCCGGCATGTTGCCGTACCAGCGCCGGTCCGGCACATTGTCATAAATCACCAGCACCGGCAGATTGCGGCGCTGCAACCAGCCGATCACTTCATAAATCGTATACGACTGCGCCGCGGCCGGTTTCACCGCGATCCAGGTGTGAATGGCAAAATAGCCGCGCCAACTGAAGGCGCGCGCACCGTAGACTTGCACCACCGCTTCCGGCGTTGTGGCGGGATCGGGCGCCAAACCGGCCGGCTCGCGGCTCGCACTCCACCAGTTTTGCGCCCGCGCCCGGTCCGGCATGACAGTCATCACGGTCACAGCCAAAACCAGCAACAGAACACTGACGATTAAAACACGCTTCATTTCTATGCTCACTCTGTATTATCGCCCGGTGCGCTTTCCCAATATTTCCGGCAAATCGCGCACAAACCGGCCGGCGCCGGCCATCTGACGGCGCAGCAGCACCCAATCCTCGGCGCGTTTCCGGGCATCCAGGCAACGCATCAAGCGCACCCGCAACGCTTCGTCCTGATGATTCAGGATCGCCGCCCACAAGGTGTCGCCGACATTGTAAACCTTGCCTGCTTGCAGGCAGACCGGAATCACCTGCTCGACCGGCGCGGCCAGATCGGCAGCAATCGCGCGCACCGCAGCATTGATATTGGCCGCCTTACTATTCAGCGCATCCGTCAAGTTGTACGGCGGCTGCCATTCATTGACCGGCCGCAAGCGGTCGATAAAACTCGCCGCAATCAGCAACGGCGGCGCACGCCGCTCGGTGCGCGAAGCCTGAGCGGCGCGCAATGTATCCAGGCAATCGCGCTCGCTTTGCCGGTCCGGCCGGTTGGCCGGCGTCACCCACAAAATCAGATCGGCGTTCTCCGCCGCCGCCAGCATGCGCTGACGATCGAACAACGCGCTGTCACAGCCGGGACTATCGAAGATCAACGCTTGTGTCAGTCCCTCGCGCGACAAAACAAACGGCGTCAGTGCCTGCGTCGTGTCCGGCAACACATCGGCCGGCGCGGTGACAGCACCGAACAATGCATTGATCAAACTGGACTTGCCCGAATTCGTCCGCCCCAGCACCAAAATACGCAGCGGTTCGACAACTGTTTTCGTGGTCTGTTCGGTCTGTCCGAGATCCGCTTGCGACACCGGCGTCGGCGCGGTGACGGATTCTTCCTCGACCAGCGGCAAACGGCCGCTATACAAATCGATCGCGTAGTAACCGACCTTGCACACATAGGCGCGTAAAAACCAGCGGTGCAACTCGTCCCTGGCCTGGTCAAAACTGCGCGCGCGCAAATGCCGCCAAGCTTCGCTCAGCAGCGCGTTGACCGGATTGATCAGTAGGCTGCCGGCGCGGTAAATATTGAACAACCGGTCGGCTTTTTCTTTCCAGCGTTGCAGGCGGAACAGTTCGCAAATGGTCAGGCGGTTGCTGAACGGTATTTTTTCCGCGACATCCTGGCGCAGGTCGCGGCTCGCCCGTTCGATAATCAGCAGGGTATGCGGTATGGTGAGTTCCAGCAGCGGTTTTTCGACATCCGGGTAATAACAATGCGCAACCGTTTCCATCGTCTTCTGCCCCAGCGCCAACACCCAATCGCCTTCCTCGATCGGCCAATCTTGCGGGTTGCACGTCTGCGCCAATGCTTCCACTTCGCGCCACACCTTTTCCGCGCTGGGCGGCCACTCTGGATTAGGTTCGGTGGCCGAATCCCTGAGCAATTGCCGTTCCCGCCGCACCAGCCAAACCTGCAAGCCGTATCCCAAACCGCCGCACACCACCAGAGCAACCAGCCAATACTGCAAATTACCGCTCTGCCACAACCACAACACGCCCAATCCGAGTAATGCCAGCAACGGCAGCAGCATCAGGATGAATACCAGCAGCCGCAGCGGATCGACGGATGGCAGCGGCGCTTTCATGCGGATTTACCTCGCAACCGGTCTTTCAGGAACGACGCGCCGCGTTGCAATTCTTGCGCATAAATCTGCCGCAAAGTTTCCGCATCCACGTTCAAACCATCCTTGCGCCGGGAAAAAAAATAAATCGCCGCCTTGCCGAGTGCATAGGTAGTCGCGCCACTGGAACTCGCGCCCCAGATCGCGCCCGCGGTTTGCCCCCAAACCGGAATCAGCTTCGCCACGGTGCGGCTCAGCAGCCGGGCCAGATAACCCGATGCAATCCCGGCGCCCGCCAGACCGAGAAACTCGGTGATCGTGCTCCTGTCCCAGCGTTGGCCGTAGAGCAGCGCCAGACTGTGCAGTAATTTCGCCTGCACCGCCGATACCGCAACCCAATCCACCACCGGCAAAGCACCCAGTCCCGCCGCCGCCAGCGCATAACCGGTAATGTGCTGATGCGCAGCGCGCGCATACAAATCCTGCACCGCTTCGTCACCGCTCAGCAGATGCTGCAAACCCAGTGACGTGAGCGACTCGATTGCCTGCCATAGCGCTTCCAGACCGTAATCCGGCGGATCGAAACCATCTTCCGGCAGCGTCAAATCAACCGCCACCCAACGCAGCGGCGCAAAGCCGGGTAATGTTCCCAATGCAGTGTGCTGCGCCTGCAAAGCACGGCGTAAATCCGGCGGTACAGTTTTTGGCAAGGGATCATCTGCATAAGGCCACGGCTGAATATGTCCGCTGCCGTGCGGATACAGTTCGTGCAAACCGGTCTGCACCAGCAGCACCGGCCATTCCGGGTGGCGCTTGCGGATGGCGTACAAGGGTTCAAACACCGCCGCCTGATGAACATCCGCCGCCTTCATCACCGCCACCAGCAAATGCGCCTGCGCTTCGCAGTACTGCATATCGTCCGCCGGATCGTACGCCACTTCACCCAAGCCGCGCGTATCGAGAAAACGAACCAGCGGCGCTTCGGCAGGAAAATCGTAAAACCGCGCGCTGCGCGTGCACGGCTGAAAGCCGTTGCCGATCTCTGCCGCCGGGCTGCCGGTCAGCGCCCGGATGATCGAGGTCTTGCCGGATTGCGTTTTACCCAGCAGCCACAACACCGGCACCGGCATTTTCGCGCGCGCCT
>JAFEEV010000111.1 GCA_018240935.1 Pseudomonadota bacterium | reverse complement strand
TCCAATTGGGTTTGCAAATGCGGCAGCAAATAGCGGTATTCGCCGCGCAGATAGACAAAACCTTTTTGCGCGCCGATGACAAACGCGCACAGCGCCATGCCTTCGAACAAGGTGTCGGCATAATCGTGCAACAGCAGACGATCCTTGAACGTGCCGGGTTCGCCCTCGTCGGCGTTGCAGACGGCGTAGCGCACCTTGCCGGGTGCTGCGCGGCACAATTGCCATTTTTTGCCGGTATCGAACCCCGCACCGCCGCGGCCGCGCAAGCCGGATTGCTGAATAACGGCTAGCATCTGGTCTGGGCCTTGCAGTAAAGCTTTCCGCAATGCGCTGCCGGGTGTGAGCGAGTCTGTCAGCAGCAAATCGCGGCGCTGCACGCTAGTGGAAATTTCAAACCATGCGGCAGGCCATTGTTGGATAGGAATTTCGTCCGTTACAAGCTGCGCGATTTGCGCCAGTCTTGCCGCGTTCAGGCCGGTGACCGGTACGTCATTGACCAGCAGCGCTGCGCCCTGATCGCATAGGCCGATGCACGAGGTTTCGCCGATACTGACCCATCCGTCCGCTCGCGTCTCACCCGGTGTGACTTGCAACTGCTGGCACAGCATGCGCATCAGATCATGCCCGCCGGACAGATAACCGCAACTGGTGCAATTGCTGAACAAAATATCGAAACGGCCGCGCGGTTGTGTGGAGAAAAACGAATAAAACGCAACCACCGCAGCCACTTGACTAAGCGGTACATTGAATTCACTTGCGGCTTGTTGCATCGCATGCGGCGGAATATGCCGGAATTGCCGCTGGATTGCGTGCAAGCGGTGCAGCAGGTGGGTGTGCGCCAATGAGTTGAAACAATTCATCATGTTGGCGAGTATAGCGGGATTGCCGCCGAACCGGTAGCGGCGGCAGGTATTTGTCCGTGGATTCAGCGATTAAGGAAGCTCTGGAAAACTACTGCGCTCGATCAAGCTGTGTTGAAATCAGACTCAAAATGCTCATTTACATCTTGTAAACTGCGCTTTTTCATCTGATTTCTCCTTGCCTGACCGTCGCTCGCTTCCCTTTTTCAGAGCTTCCTTAAGCCAGCAGCGCGGCGACGATGCCGGTGATGAAAATGCCGTCGAACGTGCCCGCGCCGCCAATCGAGGCGTACGGTGTGCCGAGCCGGGAAATGTCTTTCATATGCAGCAGATCGGCGCCGATCAGCACCCCCAAGGTGCCGCTGATGTACGCCAGCGGCGCGCTTTGTTCCGGGCTGATGACCAAACCGACCAGCGCCGCGCTGATGGGCGCGACCAGTATCGGCATGCCGATCCCTAACCCTTGAATCGGGCGGCTGAAGTAATAACTGACCGCGCTGATGATGGCGATTCCCAGCAGCGTGGGAAACAAACCCAACGCGCTATGGGAAAACAGATAGATCGATAGCGTGGCCGGTATCAGGCAGCCGCCGAGATTGATCGAGATTTGCGTTTCGTGATGAAACGGCTGCGCCGGCATCCTGAGCAATCCCCAATAGATAGGCTGGGTGGATTCGCGCGGCGGCGCATCGCTTTTGATCCGCGCCACCGGCAAATTGACGACGCTGCCGAACAAGGAAAGGAATAGCACCGTCAAGCCCATTTCCGGCGGCAAACCCAATTTCACAAACGCAAACGACAGCAATTCCGCCTGGAACAGCATCGTCATGATACCGAGCAGAAATATGAAAAATAATAAATGCAGAGGGGAGAAAGAATTTTTCATCGCAGGTAACCGGGAAGTGTCGTGAGGGTGATTCATTGTATGCAAGATTTTTGCATTGTAGTGAGAAATGAAAAGAAATACCGGATTGCGGAACCCGGGGTGCGCCGGATACCGTTATCTAAAAGGCTTTGCATCGCCATTTGACATCGTTGCATGCGAGTGTTTGAATAGTGTACATCTATCATAGAAACGTTATCCGGAGCATGAAAAATATGCAAATGACACGCGCGATTGCCTTAATCGACGTCAATAATTTCTACGTCAGTTGCGAGCGCGTGTTCAATCCGCGCCTGGAGGGCAAGCCGGTCGTGGTGTTGTCCAACAACGACGGTTGCGCCGTGGCGAGAAGCAACGAAGCGAAAGCGCTGGGCGTCAAGATGGGGCAGCCGTGGTTTCAGCTCAAGGATTGGGCGCAACGGCGCGGAATCGCCGCGTATTCATCCAATTATGCGCTGTACGCCGACATGAGCAATCGCGTCATGAATATCCTGGCGGCGTTCAGCCCGCGGCAGGAAGTTTATTCGATCGACGAGTGCTTTCTCGATTTGACCGGATTCAAGGCGCAAGACCTGACGCTGCACGGCCAGCGCATCCGCCGGCGTGTGAGACAATGGACAGGCTTGCCGGTTTGCATCGGTATCGGGCCGACCAAGACATTGGCCAAGCTGGCCAATCATATCGCCAAGCAATACCCGGAATCGGGCGGTGTGTGCAATCTGAACGATGCATCGCCGCAGCAGCGATACGAGTGGTTCAGCCGGATTGCCGCGGGCGAGGTATGGGGTATCGGGCGGCGGCTTGTTCCCCAATTGCGCGGCATCGGCATCAAGACCGTGCTCGATTTGCAACGGGCTTGCCCGGTGGCGATGCGCGCGCGCTTTTCCGTCGTGATGGAGAAAGTGATCCGTGAACTGAATGGCGTGGCTTGTATCGAATTGGAAGAGATCGCGCCGCCGCGCAAGCAGATCGTCAGTTCGCGCTCGTTTGGCGTGCCCGTCTCCGATCTGGCCAGTCTGGAAGAAGCGGTGTCGCTGTATACCCGCCGCGCAGCGGAAAAATTGCGCCGCCAGCAGTTGTTTGCCGGGTCGGTTTACGTTGCGATCCGTACCAGTCCGTTCAATACGCGGGAGCAGTATTACGCCAACGGGATGATCATTCCGCTGCCCGCGCCAAGCGCCGACACGATACGGCTGACCAAGGCGGCGTTATGGGGATTGCGGAGAATTTACCGCAGCGGTTACCGCTATCAGAAAGCCCGGGTCATGCTGACCGGATTGGTGGGTATGAATGACCGGCAGTGCGATTTGTTCGGCCTGGCGGAGGGGAATAAATCCGGCAAATTGATGGAAGTCATGGACCGGATCAATGCCTGGATGGGGAACGGCACGCTGAAACTGGCGTCCGAGGGGTTCCGCCAGCCGTGGAAAATGAAGCAGGCAAACCGCAGTCCCAGCTACACGACAAACTGGGATGAACTGATTTGTGTGGCGGACTGACTACGAAAACGCTGATTAATCGATGAACGCGATGAAGCGCGCGGAACGCAACGATTCGCTCGTGCAATCAATGAATCAGAGCTTCCCTAACGAAAAATATACGGACTATTAACAGGAGATTTCCTATGCCAATGCTATCGATCAATCCGGCCACAGGCCAAACCCTGCAATCTTTTCCAACGTGGCAAGCCGGTGAAATCGATGCGGCGCTGCGCCAAGCGGAATCCGCGCAGACCGGCTGGGCGGCGCTCAGTTTTGATGAGCGCGCCGGGTTTATGCGCAATCTCGCGCAGGTATTCCGCCAGCGCAGCGAGGAGTACGCTCATCTGATCACCGGGGAAATGGGAAAACTGCTGCGCGAAGCCAAAGCGGAAGTGGAGAAATGTGCGCTTGGCTGCGAACACTACGCGGAGCATGCGCAAGTATATTTGCGCGACGAAACGATTGCTTCGGATGCCAGCCGCAGCGTGGTGGTGTATCAGCCCCTGGGTGTCGTGCTGTGCATCATGCCGTGGAATTTTCCGTTCTGGCAGTTGATCCGCGCCGCGGCGCCGGCGCTGATGGCGGGCAACACGGTGGTGTTGAAGCACGCATCCAATGTGCCGCGTTGCGCGCTGGCGCTGGAAGAAGCATTCCGGCAAGCCAGATTTCCTGCCAACACGTTCCGCACGCTGATGATCAGTGCCGAGCAAGCGGAAGGAGTCATCGCCGATCCGCGCATCGCCGCCGTGACACTGACCGGCAGCAGTGCCGCTGGGCGGCGGGTGGCGGCGATCGCCGGTCAGCACTTGAAGAAGTGCGTGCTCGAGCTGGGTGGATCGGATCCGTTCATCGTGCTCGACGATGCCGATATTGAAGCGACTGCCCGGCAAGCGCTCACGGCGCGGCTGCAAAACATGGGGCAAAGCTGCATTGCCGCGAAACGTTTCATTCTCAGCAATGCCATCGCCGAT
>JAFEEV010000110.1 GCA_018240935.1 Pseudomonadota bacterium | reverse complement strand
CGATCATTCATTATGGAAAAGTACCGGGAGATCAATTCATGGTCAATTTCCGCTAACGAGCCTTCGATATATGATCCCTTGCGCGCAATATTCATGGCGTTATTGTCGATATCGGTGGCAAAAATTTGGATTTTGTAGCGGGAAATATGGCCGCCGAGTATTTCCATCAATAAAATCGCAATACTGTAAGCTTCTTCTCCGGTTGCGCACGCCGGAACCCAGATTCTGATTTCATCGCCCGCTTGTTTATTACTTACAATGGCTTTGATCGTTTGCTTCAGTTGCGAAAATGCTTCTTGGTCGCGAAAAAAAGCGGTGACCGAAATCAAAATATCTCTGCTCAAACGCTCCAATTCTTCGGGATCTTCTTCGGTGAATTTTAAATAATCCTCAAACCTGATGAAGTGATTCGCCGCCATGCGGCGTTCAATGCGGCGCCACAAAGTGCCTTCCTTATAACCGCCGAAATCAATGCGGGTTTTTTGTTTGACGTTGATCAGCAGTTTTTTCAGTTGCGTAGCAATAGATTGCGGCTGGGCAAGCTCGGTATGCTGCGAAATGGTCGTACGGTTGCGGACGATATTGGTGATCTCCGCAGCAATTTTTTCCGGCGCCAAAACCCAATCCACACACCCGGAATCGATTGCGGATTGCGGCATTCCGGTGTATTTCGCAGTACCCGGCTCCTGAGCAAACGTGAATCCGCCATTTACCTTGATTTCACGCAGACCGGCCGTGCCATCGGTGCCTGTGCCTGAAAGAATGACACCGATTGCATCTTCGGTTTTCTCGCTGGCGAGCGATGCGAGAAAAACATTTACCGAGGGCTTGGGTAGGGTCTCCCGCTTGGTTTCCAGTAGGGTGAACCGGCCGTTTTGGTAAATGGTATTCCGGCTTGCCGGCGCAATATAGACGACATCGGGCTCGGGTATCATTTGATCCTGAATTTCGCAAACCGCCATGGCGGTTTCTCTACCCAATAACTGCACCAGCATGCTTTTGTGGGTCGGCGATAAGTGCTGAATGACAACGTAGGAAATACCCAAGTTGTTTGGCAGTGCGGCAATCAATACCGATAAGGCCTCCAAACCGCCAGCCGATGAACCGACACCGACTATGTAGGGACGTGATTGCGGAGGGTGGCCGGTTGTTAATTTGCCGCTCGTGGTATCTACATCTTCCATAGCTATAGGGCGCTACAACCTTAGGGAAAAAATAATAGGATAAACCGAACTATAGATGTAGGCAAAATCCTAATACGGATGGACTGCCGATGATAACAGAACGTTGCGTTATAGACTATTTTACCTTTGCCTTAGGGAAGCTCTGAAAAAGGGAAGCGAGCGACGGTCAGCAAGGCGAAATCAGATGAAAAAGCGCAGTTTACAAGATGTAAATGAGCATTTTGAGTCTGATGTCAACACAGCATGATCGAGCGCAGTAGTTTTTCAGAGCTTCCTTAGACTGTATTTCAGAGCTTTGAGACAGTCCGAGCAAACGCCATAAATAACTTTTGCGGGTATTGCTATCGATTCATGGTCAGTGAAGTAATCAACTTCTTGCCACTTGCTTGCATGATCGCCGACGCGATGCAACCGGTTACAAATGCTGCAACGGACAAAATGGATTTTTGCAGCCTCGGCTTTTGTTGAGATCGAATGTTTTATTTGTGCACGATCCGCTACAGTTTTGAAAACTGCCGGTTTTGCTATAGCTTCCGTTCGTATCAGTTCATGGGAAATTCGTATCCAGCCATTGTCTTCAGGGGTTATGATCATTTGCATGTAGCGCTTTGTGCCGGGTGTATCGCAGCGGTATGGCCGGAACGAAGTATGTGGAATCACCCGCACGGATTCGATCATCGTGGCGACATACATTCGTGTGACATCATCGCAAATGAAATCGGATAGCGGTTTGCCGATAATACCGCTGGCCGAAGCCCGGTCACTCCAGCTCTCGTTATTCATCGCCTGGTCCCAGTGATCGTCGACTTTGCGGATAATGTTACGGCTGTCAACCCAATAACTGAGTTGAAGGTTCGCGCGTTTGGTAATGGAAGAGATCAAGAGTTTTCCCGGTTCTTAGCATAAAAAAGGAAGATTCTTTGTTTCAGACAGTAAGCATAACTTGCAAGATGTGAGCGTTTCTATTGAGTCGGGTCTGAAAGACTTTGCTGAGCGCGGTCCGGATTGGGGCGGCGGCATTAACCTTCGTTATGTTTTTTAAGCTTGCAGCAATCCATCCGCTTTGCGTTTTGCCAGCAGGCAAATCAGATCGCACGCAATATGCGCGGCGGCAAGCGCGGTGATCTGGCTGTGATCGTAGGGCGGCGACACTTCGACGATATCCATGCCGATCAGGTTGATGGCGGTAAAACCGCGAATAATCGCCAATGCTTGCGCAGTGGTCAGCCCGCCGCACACCGGCGTGCCGGTGCCGGGCGCATACGCCGGATCGAGGCAATCGATATCGAAGGTGAAATAAGCCGGGCGGTCACCGACGATACGCTCAACTTCGGCAATCGCCGCATCACTGCCGTGCCGGTGCACCCAAGTGGCATCCAAGACATGAATGCCCATGAAATCGTCATTCCAGGTGCGGATACCGATCTGTACCGAGCGCCGGGGATCGATCAATCCGTCCCGCATGGCTTTATAAAACATCGAACCGTGATTCAGCGAACTGGGTGAATTGTCCGGCCAGGTATCGCTATGCGCATCGAAATGAATCAACGCCAGCGGCGCGCCGAATTTTTCCGCATGCGCTTGCAGCAACGGATAACTGATGTAGTGGTCACCGCCGAACGTCAGCATGCGCGGACCGGCTGCCAGAATATGCCGGGCGTGACCGGCAATCGCCTCATGGATCGTCATCGGATTATGCACATCGAGATAGCAATCGCCAAAATCGATGACCGAGAGGTTCTCGAACGGATCAAAGCCCCACGGATAGGGTTTCAGCGAAGCAACTTCCGCCGACGCCAAGCGGATGCCTTGCGGCCCGAAACGCGCGCCGGAACGGTAAGACACCGCCAGATCCAGCGGCACCCCGCTGATCACCAGCTCGGCCCCGGCAATATCCTTGCTGTAGTTGCGCCGCATGAAAGAGAGCACCCCCGAGAAAGTCGGCTCGCGCAACATGCCGTGAGGATTCTCGCGTGCTATCGCCCCGTTAATTTTGATCTGGCTGTTATCCGTCATCGTTCAATCCTTCTTCCTTTATCATTGAATGCATTGCCGCAGTCTTGCAACTTACCGCCGGCTTGCGATAATAATATGATCGGCCGTGCCGGATTCAAGATTTTGTGCTGCGAACAAAAACTCAAGCCATGGATCATAAACTAAGGCCGTTATCATCAACCGCGTTTTGGAAACTTGTGAATGACAGACACCCTGCAACCGCCAACCTATCGTAAGCATTTGGGCTTGATGTTACTGATCGCCAGTTTGATCAGCGGCTGCGCTTCGATGTTTTCCGGCACCTCGCAGCGCTCCCCGGACTCGGGCAGTCAACGCTACCCCAATCTCACCGCGCCTTACAACAAACCTTACAAGATAAACGGTGTCACCTACTATCCGATGCGCTCGGCCGCCGGCTACCGGGAAGTCGGTCATGCCTCGTGGTATGGCGCGGAATCGGGCAATCGCACCGCTATGGGAACGCGCTTCGTTCCGCATGGCTTAACGGCGGCGCATAAGACTTTGCCGTTACCGTCGCGCGTCCGCGTTACTAATTTGCAAAACGGCCGGCATGTCGACGTTCTGGTCAACGACCGCGGACCGTTCAAGAAAGGCCGGATTATCGATTTATCGCACGGCGCGGCCAAAAAAATCGGCTTGCACGGCGTGGCCAGAGTCAGGGTCGAGCATCTCGACGAGAAAATCAGCCAGAAATAGCGCGCTTGGCAATTTACCGTGCAGCATCGCGTACATCCCGCAACTCGCCAAACCGGCCGTTCAGCGCATTACCGCTACGCCGCGCAAATGCCATAGCGCGGCAGCAACTCATGAATCACATAAAACCGGTGCACTTGCAGCGCGTCGTGGAACAATTTCCAGTTGCTGGTCAGAAAGCCGGGTCTGAATTCAAACTTTTCACCTTTGCCGTCGGTCACTTTGCTCGTACCCAGCGCTTGATGCTTCCAGGAACCGGCACCCTTATCGATATACGTCAGATTAACCGGCGCGAAATCGAAATAACCGCTTGCGATACGCTCCAGCCATGCCTGATGCCGGGCACTCTCCTCTTCGTGCTTGATAGTGCGGAACAATGCCTCGATTCTGGCTTTATCCGTAGCGTGCAATCCGGCAACATCGGCATGCGCATCGCCGAGCCGGAAACGCCGCATAGCGATGACCATTTTTTCCGCAGCCTGTAAAAAAATCGCCGCATTGTCCCGGATG
>JAFEEV010000010.1 GCA_018240935.1 Pseudomonadota bacterium | reverse complement strand
TTAGATTGGGAAAGCGAATTAAATCCTATTAAACCGGTAATCGTGCGGAAAGACAGACCCTGGTTTGTGTAGGGTGGCGAGCCCGACCCCCGGCACTCGCAATAAATAGTTGTGGCTGCTTCCTTCCGGACCTGACCAGGTTGGCTATCTTGCAATGCGGGGAGGCCCGCCATAAAACTTAGCAAAAGTTGCGGCAGTATACCAGCAGATCGCCGATTACTCCAATTTCGATTGCCGGAAAATACCTATCCTCCGGTAAAATGAAATAAATTCAAACTTGAATTTGATCCGGCCGTTATGTCATTTTTTTCCTGAGAGCCCGTTATGTATCATCATCGCGATCTGCTCGACGATTTGAATAAGCCGTTATCGTTGAAAGATAAAATGGTCAGCGCGCACCGCTCGGTGCAGAGCAAGTTTCCGTTTGTTTCACGGATTGCGATCGCGCTGTACGATTCCGGAACCAACATACTGAAAACTTACATGGACAGCAGCGGCGGCGATAAACCCTTGGCGCATTATCAAGCGTCGCTGGATAACGCACCGTCGCTAAAGGAAATTCTCGCCAAAGGCTTGCCGCGGGTGGTTAACAATCTGGTGACTTTCGAACACGGCACGCACGAGCATACGCAACGGATCGGCCGTTCCGGTTACGCCGCGAGTTATACCATGCCGATTTTTCATAGCGGTGAATTTGTCGGTTTTTTGTTTTTTAATTCGCACCAAGCGGATGTATTCACCGAGAATGTACTGAGCGTGCTCGATGTCTACGGTCATTTGATCGCGCTGATGATCGTCAATGAACTGGCTTCATTAAAAGTGATGAACGCCGCATTGAAAACGACCAGCGGCATTACCCATTTCCGCGATCCCGAAACAGGCAGTCATCTTGACCGCATGTCGCGCTATAGCCGCATCATCGCCGAAGCGCTGGCCGGCCGCTACGATCTGGACGATGCGTATATCGAGCATGTCTTCATGTTTTCACCGTTGCACGATATCGGTAAGATCGCCATACCGGATAGTATTTTGCTGAAACCGGGGCCGTTGAACGAGGAAGAACGGTCGGTCATGAATACGCACGCGCGCAAGAGCAGGGAAATGATCGATGATATCGTCATGAATTTCGGCTTCAACAGCATCAATCACATCGACGTGCTGCGCAATATCGCCGAGTTTCACCATGAAGCGGTGAACGGTAGCGGCTATCCCGCAGGTAAACAGCATGATGAAATTCCGCTGGAAGCGCGTATCGTCGCGGTGGCCGACGTTTTCGACGCGTTGACTTCGCACCGTCCGTATAAGGAAGCCTGGAGCAACGAAAAAGCGTTCGCTCTGTTGAAACAACTGGCTGGCGAAAAGCTCGATGCCGATTGTGTCAATGCATTGATTGAAAATCGCAGTAAAGTAGAGGCGATTCAAAAGCAATTCAAGGAAAATATCTACGGCTAGAGGCACTTGACCATAACCTGCAAATCATTTGAATTTCCCGGAAAAATCTATTCACAGCCAATCGCTTAAATTCGATAAAATCGGCAGTTTTAATTGAAGCTCGTCAATAGCGCCGTGACTGCCGGTCATTCTGTTCCCATTCTGATCAAACCCAGTGACGCCAGCACATGGGTAAGTTGCATCCGGCGCGTTTGGCTGGATAAGCATCAGCCGACTGCAGCGGGACCTGATGCATTTAACCAGTTGCTCAGCGATTTCGGGTTGGAACATGAAGCGGCGATGCTGGTCAGGCTGGAACATCAGTATCCTGTCAGCAAAGCAATTTCCTTTGAACACACGCAAGCCTTGATGCAAGAAGGCGCAGCAGTAATTTATCAAGGGCGCTTGCTAGATGAGCGGCAAGGTTTGGCGGGTTATCCCGATTTCCTGATCCGGCATGACAGCGGTTACTATCAACCGGCGGACGCCAAGCTTTCGTTGAGCGAAAACAAGAGAGCGATCCAGATTCAACTGGGGATCTACCGCCGATTGCTCGGTAATAATTTGCCGGCGCTGGTTTTCCTCGGTGACGGCCGGACTGCGCAACTGGGTGACGAAATCGAACCGCTGGTCGATGAATTTATTAGCGGCATGAGAACGGTGCTGGATTTGCCGCAACCGCCCGCAGTCCGCTATAGCCACAGCAAATGCCGCATTTGTCCGCATGTCACCCATTGCCGCCCGGAATTTGAAGCCAAAGAGGATATTTCATTGTTGTACGGTGTGCATGGCAAGGCGGCAGACCATCTGACCGAAGCCGGAATCGCAACGATCTCGCAGCTTGCCGGGGAGTCGGCCGAATCTCTGCCGGATGTGCCACATCTCAAGGGCAATAAACGCAAGCACCGCGCCATTCTGCAAGCGCGTTCGATGTTGAGCGGCGAAGTGTTTCAACTCAACAAAGCCGTTTTGCCGCAGGGCACTTGGATACATTTCGATATCGAGGACAATCCGCTGACGCCGGACCGCGCGCGGCATGTGTATCTGTGGGGATTTCTGGCGCCGCCGCACGGCAGGGAAGATTTCGAGTATGTTTGGAGCGATGACGAAAGCGGCGATTACCA
>JAFEEV010000109.1 GCA_018240935.1 Pseudomonadota bacterium | reverse complement strand
CGGATTTTCGCCAGTGCGATCTCGGGCACGACGGTGTAATTCGAGAAGGTCGATGTGCCCATGTAATGAAACAGTGGTTTGCCGTCGATGGAAAAACGCGAGGTACTGTCCGGCATCAACCCTTTGCCTTGGGTGCTGCGGATGGCCTGGCATAAATTGGTTTTTTTCGACAGACAGAACTTGCATTCGCGGCATTCCGGTGTGTACAGGGGAATCACATGGTCGCCTTTGCGCAGCGATTTGACGTTCGGGCCGACGTCGACCACCACGCCCGCGCCTTCATGGCCGAGAATGGCGGGAAACAAACCTTCCGGATCGGCGCCCGATAGTGTGTAGTAATCGGTGTGGCAGATGCCGGTGGCTTTGATTTCGACCAGCACTTCGCCGGATTTTGGGCCTTCCAGGTCAATTTCTTCGATGGTTAACGGTTCGCCCGCTTTCCAGGCGACGGCAGCTTTTGTTTTCATGAGAGATTCCTGTTCAAAATGACGGTTTCGTGTAAATGTCTGAGCAAGCCCTGACTGGCTTCCTCGACCATATCGAGCACCCGCTCGAATCCTTGCTGCCCGCCGAAATAAGGGTCCGGTACTTCGGTATCCGCCTCGGCGCTGGGTGCGTATTGCATGAAAAGCTGGATTTTGTTGACATGCTGCCGCGGGCTGCGTTGCAGCAGCAGTGTCAGATTTTCCTTGTCCATTGCCAGAATATAGTCGAATTTCTCGAAATCATTGGATTCCACCGCACGGGCGCGCAGTTCGTGCATTTGGTAGCCGCGCCGCAGCGCCGTGCTTTGCGCGCGATGATCGGGCGGATCGCCGATGTGATACGCGTGCGTACCGGCGGAATCCACTTCGATCATATGATCGGCTCCGGCGGCTTTGACATGATGCCGGAAAACCGCGTCGGCGGTTGGTGAGCGGCAGATATTGCCCATGCAGACGAATAATACTTTTACTTTTTTATCTTTGTTCATGGCCCATCAATTCAAATCAGAATGTAAATACAGCACGGAAGATTAACACGACACCGGCGAAAACGAAATTCGCGCGCGCCGTGAACAGTGGTTCTTATGCGATATATCACTTTTCGGATTAATAAAAAATACCTCAGACAATTCCTACAATTTGCCGTTAATCAAAAAAATGGTATGGGATTTGCTGGTTGTTAAAAAAACAATCGTAATCCCAAAAAAATAATGCACTGAAATTGATAAAGTTAACTAGTTTAGGAGTATTGAGATGTCACTAAAGAAATCGATTAAAGAGTTTGCAGCCTATTTGGGCGCTAAGGAATCGTTGTTGGATACGAATTACAAACGGGTTGCGGAAATGATCCAATTGCACTGGGGATACAAGGAGTTTTATCAATATATTAACAAACTGCTGGTTGTAGAAAGAGATAAAGGCAGGCAAGGATTCCCGCTGGAAGCGCTAAAAGAGATCTACATGCTGCAGGAAATACATCAAAAAGAATTCCCCAATCTAAAGCCTTTAATGAGCGATGGTTTGGCGCCTTCGCGCGCCAGAAACAACAGTACCATGCTGATTTAGTGATTTCTGGCGCGGCGGCCTATTTTTCCGCCGGCCGGAATCGATGCCGGCGGCAGCGGTTGAAATTCAGTGGTTACTTATAAATATTCACTTGCGTTCCGGTATCGACCCAATCGAACAATTCCAATAAATCGCTGTTGCGCATGCGGATACACCCGATCGAACCGGGTTTGCCCATTTCCACGCTATCCGGCGTGCCGTGAATGTAGATATAGCGGCGCATGGTGTCGACCGAACCGAAACGGTTGAAGCCCGGTTCGCAGCCGCACAACCATAAAATACGCGTCAAAATCCAGTCCCGCTTGGGAAATTGCTGCGCCAGTTGCGGCGTATAAATCTCACCGGTCGGGCGGCGTTTGATAAAAACCGTGTTGACCGGTTGACCGGCGCCGATCTTGGCGCGGATGACATGTTTGCCGAGCGGTGTGCAAAAACTGCCGTTTTCCTGGCCGGTGCCGTTTTTGGCTGACGAAATCCGGTATTGCCGGATGATTTTCCCGGCATCGTTCAATAAATCCAGCTGCTGGGTTGCAATCGTAATATCAATTTTCATGGCGGTTCTGCCCGGTTGCTTTACGTTTTTGCGCGAAAAATTGTTTCAACAGCGCGCTGGCTTCTGCGGCCAGAATACCCGAATCAACCTGCAGGTGGTGATTTAATCGCACTTCCGCAGGCAAATCGATGACACTGCCGCACGCGCCGGTTTTCGGGTCGGTTGCGGCAAATACCAAGCGCTGAATGCGCGCATGAAAAATCGCGCCGATGCACATCGTGCATGGCTCCAGCGTTACATACAGCGTGCAGTCGAGCAAACGGTAATTGCCCAGATGATCCCCGGCGGCGCGCAGCGCCATGATTTCCGCATGCGCTGTCGGATCGGCCGCGGAAATCGGCCGGTTATAGCCGCGTCCGATGATGACGCCAGCGCGCGCCACCACCGCGCCGACCGGCACCTCACCGCAATCCTGCGCCTGTTGCGCCAATTCCAGCGCGGTTTGCATGAAAAATTGATCGCGCTCTGTTGCCCCCGCTATTAAGGGTTCGCGCTGCAAAATCGGTATTTTGTGATCCATTCTGATGACGGTTTTTATGCTACATTGCTCGTTCGATTTGACCGGAGTTGTTTTCCGGTTGCTTTCCATAATCATCCATTCTCATTTTTCTTGCACCCATGATCGCTCAAGCGCAATCGCAACTTCATACCCTTCGTGATCTGCTTCGTTTCGCCGTCAGCCAATTCAACAAAGCCGGTCTGCATTTCGGTCACGGCTCCGCCACGGCGTACGATGAAGCGGCGTATCTTATTCTGAAAACGCTCTATTCGCCACTCGATCAACTGGAGCCGTTTCTGGATGCGCGTGTTACCGATGCGGAATGCAAGCAAGTGCTGGAAATCATCGAGCGCCGCGTCAAAGACCGCATTCCCGCGGCCTACCTGACGCACGAAGCCTGGCTCGGCGATTTCAGTTTTTATGTCGATGAGCGTGTCATCATTCCGCGCTCGTTCATCGCCGAACTGCTGCAAACGCAATTGTCACCGTGGATCGCCGACTCCGATCACGTCACTGCCGCGCTCGATCTCTGCACCGGTTCCGGCTGTCTGGCCATTTTGTTGGCGCACGCGTTTGACAATGCGCACAT
>JAFEEV010000108.1 GCA_018240935.1 Pseudomonadota bacterium | reverse complement strand
TAATCAAGCAGCGTCGGCGGCGGTTCGCCGGGTTTCTTGCCGGATAAATGGCGTGAATAATTTTCGATGCCTTTGCAAAAACCCAATTCATTCAGCATTTCCAGATCGAACCGGGTGCGCTGTTCCAAGCGCTGCGCCTCGACCAGACGGTTTTCCTGATAGAAATAATCCAGCCGTTCGCGCAACTCGGTTTTGATCGTTTCCATCGCGCGCAACGTGGTGCTGCGCGGCGTGACGTAGTGACTGGAAGGATAGACGGTAAAACGCGACAGCTTTTGCAGCATGTGCCCGGTCAACGGGTCGAATAGCGCCAGGCTGTCCACTTCGTCGTCGAATAACGAGATGCGCAATGCCGCTTCCGAGTTTTCCGCCGGAAACACATCGACCACGTCGCCGCGCACGCGGAAAACACCGCGCTTGAATTCCAATTCATTGCGCTCATACTGCATTTCGGTCAGGCGCTTGATAACATCGCGCTGCGACATTTTTTCACCGTTGCGCAAATGCAGAATCATGCCGTGATAATCGACCGGATCGCCGATACCGTATATGCACGACACGGTCGCGACGATGATGGCGTCATCGCGCTCCAGCAAGGATTTGGTCGCGGATAAGCGCATCTGTTCGATATGCTCGTTGATGCTGGAATCTTTTTCAATGAACAGATCGCGCGCCGGAACATACGCTTCGGGTTGATAATAATCGTAGTAGGAAACAAAGTACTCGATGGCGTTTTCCGGGAAAAATTCGCGCATCTCGGCATACAACTGCGCCGCCAGCGTCTTGTTCGGCGCGATCAGAATCGCCGGACGGCCAAGGCGCGCGATCATATTAGCGATGGTATAGGTTTTGCCGGAACCGGTAACCCCCAATAAGGTTTGAAACGCCAAACCGTCACTAATACCTTCGACCAATTGCGCAATTGCCGCCGGCTGGTCGCCTGCTGGTTCAAAAGCTTGCTGTAATTTATACGGACTATTGGGGAAGGTTACGATCACAGGTATAATTCCATCATTGAATTGTTTTTTCGTGTCATTCTAACATGTTGGTCTATTTATTTTAGTGCGAGGATTTTTGTGGAACTCTCTAGCCGCGTTCAAACCATCAAACCATCTCCTACCCTTGCGGTAACCGCCCGGGCCGCCAAACTCAAGGCGGAGGGCAAAGACATCATTGGATTGGGAGCGGGCGAACCTGATTTCGATACTCCTCAGCACATTAAAGATGCCGCTATCGCTGCGATTAACAAGGGATTGACCAAATACACCGCGGTTGGCGGCACGCCGGGACTGAAAAACGCCATCGTGGCGAAATTCAAGCGGGAAAATAATTTCGATTTCGATCCCAAGCAAATTCTGGTTTCCTGCGGCGGCAAACAGAGCTTTTTTAACCTGGTGTTATCGGTGATCAATCCGGGTGATGAAGTCATCATCCCCGCGCCATATTGGGTTTCTTATCCGGATATCGTATTGATCGCGGAAGGCAAGCCGGTTTTTATCGATACCGGTATCGAGCAGAATTTCAAAATCTCCCCGCAGCAATTGGAAGCCGCGATTACGCCGAAAACCAAAATGTTCGTCATCAACAGCCCGAGCAATCCGTCGGGCGCGGTGTACACGCTGGATGAGCTCAAAGCGCTGGGAGCGGTGTTACGCAAGCATCCGCACATTTTGATCGCAACCGATGACATGTACGAACACATCTTGTTATCAGGTCAGAAATTCAACAACATCGTCAATGCTTGCCCGGAATTATTTCCACAAGCAGTCGTTTTGAACGGCGTTTCCAAAGCGTATTCGATGACCGGCTGGCGCATCGGCTATTGCGGCGGGCCTGCCCATATCATTACCGCGATGGAAAACATACAATCGCAAAGTACATCCAACCCCAGTTCGATTTCACAAGCGGCGGCCGAAACGGCGCTAAACGGTGATCAATCTTGCATGGAGCCGATGATTGCGGCGTTCAAGGAACGCAATCGCTTTGTCACCGAACAATTGAATCAAATCAATGGCGTGCGTTGTTTATCTTCGGAAGGCGCGTTTTATGCATTCGCCGATGTGCGGCAATCGATTCACGATTTGCATAAAAGCAGTTTGCTCAGTACACCAACCGATATCGCGTTCAGCGAATATCTGCTGGAAAATGCGGGTGTGGCCGTGGTTCCCGGTTCCGCATTCGGCTGTGAAGGGTATATGCGTTTATCCTTCGCAACTTCGATGGACAACCTGAAGCAGGCATTGAGCCGTATCAAAAATCTGTTGAAATAATTCCGCCCGGCATCAGCAGATTAACGACGCTGATGCCCTTTCAATGAAAATTTGCCAACGCTGCTTTCTTGGTTTTTCCGGCGCGTGACGGAATATTGCATAAACCGCAGACGTGATTGGAATGAATTTCCAGCGAATGCACCACAAAGTTGCCGTGGCAATTCACGCAGGGCGCTATGCACAATACACCGCTTTCCACAAAGCGCACCAAGGTCCAAGCGCGAGTCAGGCTCAGCACTTTCTCCAGTTGATAGACTTGAATGTGCTCGACATAAAGCCGGTAGCTCTTAATCAGCGCGTCGATACCTTCGACACCGGTATTTTTCGTTACGTAATTGTAGATATTGATAAACAATGATGAGTGCATATTCGGTTGCCAGCTCATAAACCAGTCTTCCGAATAAGGCAGCATGCCTTTGGGAGGTGATACGCCGCGGATTTCCTTATACAGTTTTACCAGCCGCTCGCGGCTCAAATCGGTATTCATTTCCAGAACTTGCAACCGGGCGCCCAATTCGATTAATTCCGTTGCCAAATGAATCTGCTTCGCTTCAGTGATAATGCTTCGATTACGCATGATATCTCCTCCTACTGATGTTTAATTTAAGCTCAAGCAACGGCTTCCGCAGGTTTTCCCGCCATTAAAATAGCCGCGTGTGATTTGGTAACGGATTGATCGCGACTATCGTTCGACAGCATATCCGCAATCAATCGATCGTCAAAACGAAAACGGCAAAGCAACATATTGGAAGCCGCCATTTTAATGAGTTGCGCGGAACTCAATCTGTCCAGAATATCCGCTATGTCCTGGTTAATTCCCAATCGGTACATCGCCGAGACCCTGTCGTCGTGCAACATTTGTTTTGCCAGTAATAAGTAACTTAGATTGATGTCTCTGATTTCATCTAGCAGTTGATTGGTTTCCATTTCATCGCCCCTTTCATTAAAAATTTGAATTAAAACACCGTAACGCACAGGTGAAATTTTCAATTATGGAGCAGTGGAAGTAAATGGAAGTTGAGCTTAAATGCAGTTAGGTAATCTTCCTATCACAATGTAGGAATTTCGCCTACACGGGGAGCGCCTTATTTTATGCGGATTGGGGATGAGATGACAGATCGGGCAGCACTGATAGCGGTCGAATTTTTCGCAACTTTAGCGAGAATTAAAAATTTTTTTGCGTATTTATTCACTAACGTCAATGATCGTATCATGCGGCAAGAAGCGCTCGTCTTACGAGCACTGCGGAAAAAAGCCTCTAAATAGCGCAATTGCGCATGCTTGGCGTGTCCGGCATGGCGTATTTGCAGATCCGGCTGCGCGAAATTGGCCGGCACTGACGCGCACCATGCCACTCGGCGGCCCGGCTAATTGACCGGCTATTCAAGCCCTGCCTGCGGCAATATTTGCCGCTCCCGCCTTTGGTTTATCGATCAATCAACACTGATGAGAAAGCGCCAATGCAGCCAGTATAAAGCTCTCCGCTGATTGGCATGATCGTTGCTGTTAGTGCTCACGTTAACTCATGATCAACCTGCGGTATCAAATCTTTTAGGAATCCCTATGAAAAACAAATTCGATAGCTTGGAGCTCGGTCAATTCATTCCGCTGCATTACCATCACAATATGCTGAACGACAGCGCCCGCATGAATAGCTTTAAAGAAGCGATCAATTGGGTCGTCAAACCCGGCGCAAAAGTCTTGGAACTGGGCGGCGGCACCGGTGTGCAATCTTTTTTTGCCGCGCAAAAAGCGGACAAAGTTTATTGTGTGGAACGCAATCCGGAATTGGTTGAAGCTGCGCGCGACTTGCTCGCAAAAAATATCAACGGAGACAAAGTCGAGGTCATTCAGGCGGACGCCATGCACTACCTGCCGCCGGAACCGGTCGATGTGGTGATCTGTGAAATGCTGCACACCGGCTTGTTGCGTGAAAAACAAATGCCGGTCATCGATTCGTTCAAACAACGCTATCTGGAAAAATTCGGCGGTCCGCTTCCGGTTTTTGTGCCGGAAGCGAGCATCCAGGCGATTCAACCGCTGCAACAAAACTTCCATTTCGAGGATTTCTACGCGCCGACGATTTTGTTTCAGAATCCCTACAGCACTCAGGAAAGAAGTAAAAGCCTCGGCGATCCTGAAGTCTTTCAATTGCTGTCGTATGAAGAACCGTTCAGCCAGACCTGCGCTTACGATGGGGAAATTCTCATCACCGAAGACGGTCAACTGAATGCGTTGCGTCTCATCACCAAAAATATTCTGTCGATCAATATGACGGCAGGCAGCACCGTCGATTGGCACACGCAATACATCGTTTTCCCGCTCGCCGCGCCCATCCAGGTCTGCAAGGGCGACCAAGTCTCGATACGTTTCAGTTACCAGGGCGGAGCCCCTCTTAAAGCGTTATCGGACGCACTGGAAGTGCGCCATGTCAGCCAGCGCGTTTCGATTTCCCAATTTGCGCTCGACATGATGAACCTCACCATGACATTTCAACCTCAAACCGCCGATCAAGCGGGTGTTTTGTAACCGGAAACTCCACCCGTAACACCATCGATTCATAAGCCGCCTCGAGCGGCTTATTCTTTCCCCGTTTCATCGGGTTATTGGACTGCAAAGTGCGATTCCGTAGCTTGGGGTCGCACTCATCGCCATGCATGGCCGCGCCGGATTAATTGCGGTCAAACCACGGCAAACCGGCTACAATGCGAAAAAACGCGATGTACTAGACCGATGAAGTCATAACCGTTCCGCCCATGCCGATCCCCTACGAATTTTGGTTGCATCACGCGATTTTCTACGCATTACTGTTTTTGATTCATTACCTTTGCGGATTACTGGTCATCCATCGCAACGTTAAAGTCAATTACACGCGCAAAGTAAACCATTTCGCCTTCTTCTTTCTTCCAACCTTACTGTCATTGATCATCGAATACCCGTACAGCCCGGCAACCTTTTTCATCGATCTCATCTGCGCCTTCATTTTTCTGACATTTTTCATCGCGCCGCTGCGAAATAAATTCAGAACGCTGTTCGTGATGTTCAGTTCGTTCGACCGGCCGGAAGACCGGCCATGGACGCTGACCTGGCTTTATACCCAATTTATCGCCAGCTACCTGGTGCTCATTCCCCTGCTGATCTACTTCGAAAGCCGCGAAATGTTGCCGCTCATCATGATCATCATGATCGCCAACGGTGTCGGCGACGGCCTGGCGGAACCTGTCGGCATCCGATTCGGCGCCCGAAAATACACCACCTATGCGCTTTTCACCCGGCAAAAATACGTGCGAAGTTATGCCGGCAGCGCATGCGTGTGGCTAACGACGTTCATCGCCGTATTGGCATTTCACCCTTATTTCAACTCCACCCAGCTGATCGCCGCGCTGATTCTCCTGCCGATTCTGATTACTCTAGCCGAAGCTTTTTCTCCGCACACCTGGGACAGCCCGCTGATTTACGCCACCGGAGGCGCTTCGCTGATAGGGATTTTTCATTATTTGTGATCCGGCGATCACTGCGCTACTCTATCCATCATCCAACTAAAAGGCCCCCATCATGCGAAACATCCGAATCCTCACCATGAACATCCAGGCGCAAGCCTGGCCTGCTGGCCCTCACAGCGATGCCGAATGGCGCGCGGAAGCGGCGGTCAAAGCGCTCGATCCCGGTAATTTCGCGTTTGACGAGCATCCCGACGTGGTGGTGTTCAACGAAGCGGATAATGAAGATGCCAAAGAGATTCTGGAAAATGGACTGAAGCCTCTCTACCCGCATTACATCGTATCGTTCAACGGTGGCAGCGGCGATCTGGACGATGGCGGATTGGCAATATTCAGCAAATTCGAGTTGCGCGAATTGCCGCCGTCGGACAACAACTTTTCCAATAACCGCAGCCGGTTTTACCCCTATCAAAGCGGTCTTTTTTACCCGATGAGCGCCGGTAATGACGGCCTGGCGGAAAAAGGCGTGGCCATCGTGCAGATCAGCACCGGCCTGCACTTTGAAGCCGTCACTATCGCCTTGACGCACTTACAGGCGTTTTACGAAGAAGTCGGCGAACACCACGTCATCCGTCTGCGGCAATTGAAAATCATCGAAGGCGCGTTGATCGAACTCATCGGCGCGCCGGAAGACAACGCCAACTGGGACAAAGTCATCGTACTCGGTGATTTGAACATCCGTGGCGATACGCCGCCCTACTCCACCGATGGCCATGGCGAATGGACCAATGTCTTCATCAACAACGGCGGCCCGTACAATAATTCCGCGCAAGGCATTCCCTTCCGGCAAAACCAGCTGATTTTCACCGGACAATTGATCGACGGCTGGCGCACCTTCATAACGCCGCCGGGCGCTTTCATGGAAGCCGATCCCGGCTTGACCAACACCAATCTGAAAGAAGGCGAGCATTTGCCGGCGGGATTGAAAGAGCGGCTGGATTACATCTGCTTTCCGAAGCAACGCACCGATGTCATGGGCGAAACACCGCGCCGTCTGGTGGCGCAGCACATGCGCATTCTGCCGTCGAATTTTTCCGCGCTGGATATGGCATTCGAACGAATCCAAAGTGACCACAAAGGCATTCTGGCGCAAGTGCATTGGCAGTTCCCGTACAACACGCCGAACCAAGCTAAAATCCAAAGCGATTTTGTGCATTTTCAAGCGCCGGATTCATTGGTCAAAGTCAACATCGCCAACGATCTGAAAATCCCCTCCCCCGGCGTGTTCCAGTGGATTTACATCCGCGAACCGGGCACGTACACGTTCACTTATTCGCCCAATCTGGAAGCCGCATTTTATTTTGAGAACGCTATGTCGACCAAAATCGATCCGTACAATCAGGTCAAATGGAGCGAATTGGGACTCGACAACGATTGGCTGAACAGTCTGCAACACGAATTCCAGCTTGCCGACACGGGCGATCAGGTCGACGTGCACCGGCCGATGTTCATCCGCCTGAAAGCTGCTGAAAGAGAAGAGCAATTCACCGGCAACATCGCTTTTTCCTTCATCAAACACACCGGTGAAAACCGTTTCCTCGCCATCGGCTTATTGCCGAACGACGATCCCAAGGATCCACAGCTGCCGGTCGGCCAGAAAAACGGCAAAAATGACGAATGCTGGTTCCGCGCACCGCTCGCGGAACAACTATTGAGCGGTAATCCTTATCCCGTACAGTTTTACATCCAAAACGATTTTAACCGCAAAATCCGCCTTAGCCTGTTTGAAGGCATCGACGCCCCGGCATCTTTTGAGCGGGCATCCAACGAAGACGCACTCACGCTGATCGGCTATGACCGCGCTGCCGGCATCAAGGATATTTACATACTGCTGGAACGCAGCCAGATAACGGACTATGAATTCCTGGCGGGCTATCGCTACAGTATTTCCTACCTGAACCACCTGGAAATCTACAGCATCGAAGATCAAAGCGGCCTGGGCGCGGATGAAATCCACCTCACCATGACCGCCGACGACATGGCCACCAACTTCCTCGACTTCACCGACGAAGACTTCGACGACGACGAACGGCGCATGCTCAATTCTTATTACCCGAAAAATACTGCATTTAGCGACCGGCTCAACATTACCGTATTCGAACTGGACAACGGCGAAGACGACGACGGCCCCTTCACCGCCACAATTCCCGCATTGAAAAAAAGCGAAAACAGCCGGGAATCGTCGCTCATCATCGAAGCGGAAGGTGCGGAGTATCAGATCAGTTACAAGTTGAGCCGGAATCCGAACCGGTAAGGGCGTGGAATGCGTTTATCATTTTGGCGGTTTGTTTTCAACTTGTAGGACGGATGATCGAAGGACGATCCGTCAAATCAGAAACAGTATAGACTTATCATATAAATTGATGCCATTTATCACTGTCATCCGACGGAATGCTCTGGCTTCCGCCGGATGACAGATTCTTGGTTTCTTGGGTATATTTGGATATCCCGATAATTTATTCGGAACCAGCACTTCGTTCATTCTTCTCGAGAATCACCTCCCCTTCAACTTCGGTGCCATCTGGCAACTTAATTTT
>JAFEEV010000107.1 GCA_018240935.1 Pseudomonadota bacterium | reverse complement strand
GATTCACTGTTAACTCGTTTACTTGCCGTTGACTTCGGCGCGGATGGTTTTGAAATTATTTTTGTCGACGATGGCTCGACCGACGGAACACCGGATAAAGTGCGCGCCTGGAAGAACCGGGCAAACGTCCATCTGATCGAACGGCGCGAAAAACCGGATCTCACCGCCTCAATTCTCGCCGGTGCGGCAACAGCTCGCAGCGATGTCATTGTCGTCATGGACGCCGATTTGAGTCACTCGCCGGAACATTTACCGGCGATTGTCGCTCCGGTCTTGCACGGCCATTATGATGTCTCTATCGGCAGCCGCTATGTTCAAGGCGGTGGCACGGAAAACTGGCCGCTGTACCGCCAGCTTTTGTCGCGCGCCGGCGGCTGGATCGCCCGTCCGTTGTGCGACGTGAACGATGCCACTTCCGGTTTCTTCGCATTCCGCCGTGAACTGGCGGCAAGCATTTCCAATCAAGCGCATGGCTATAAGATTTTGCTCGAATTACTGATGGCCAACCAAGGGAAATTGCGTGTCACCGAAGTACCGATCTGTTTCCGTGATCGCACTCAGGGCGCATCGAAATTGTCGCTGTCTCACCAGCAAGCCTATATTCAACGCCTGATCACGCTGGCCGGCGGCACAGCCACGCTGAATACCGCCGGACGTTTCGCTTTGGTCGGATTGTCCGGCGCGTTGATCGACGCCTTTATTTTTCACTGGATGATCAGCCGTGAGGCCGGATTGGCGCTGGCGCACTTCGTCAGTTTTTTTGTCGCCGCGGTCACCAACTACACGCTGAACTCCAAGTGGTCGTTCCGTGAACATCATGCAGGCTACCTCAAATGGCACCAGTTCGGCCGTTTTCTAACGGTCGGCGCGCTTGCGTTGTTATTGCGCGGCGGCGTTCTGGCCTTGCTGGTTTATGTTTGGCATGTGCCGCCTTTGCTGGCGATTTTTCCCGCCATTGTGGTCACCGCCGCGGTGAATTATCTCGGCTCGGCCTTTTATGTATTTCCCAGCGAAAAAGATTTGCCTTCGCTGGAAATACGCTGGCGCACCGCGGCGATCGGCATTGTGCTGTTTGCCATCATGTTGCGCCTGGTGTATTTCGGCCTGGCGCAACTCATACCGGATGAAGCGTATTACTGGCAGTATGCCCAGCACATGGATCTCAGTTTCTACGATCACCCGCCCATGGTCGCTTGGCTAATCTGGTTCGGCACATCCCTGATCGGACACAACGAATTCGGCGTACGTATCGGCGCGCTGCTGTGCGGCCTGATCACGATCGGGTATCTGTACGGACTGGCGCAGAACTTGTACGACAAATCCACGGCGATGCGCACCCTGCTGTTACTGGTGATTCTGCCATTAGGATTCGGCTCCGGCTTATTGATGACCCCCGATGCGCCGCTGATTGCCGCCTGGGCCGCCGCGCTGTATTACATGGAACGCGCATTGATTGCCGGGCGGAACTCGGCATGGCTGGGCGCGGGAATTGCCTTCGGCGCCGGCTTACTCTCCGAATATACCATCGCATTGCTGGGTGTCGCGGCGTTAGTTTTTATCATGGCAGATCCGGCGGCACGGCGCTGGATGAAGCGCCCGCACCCCTATCTGGCTGCGCTATTGGCGCTGGCGTTTTTTTCACCGGTGCTGATCTGGAATTACGAAAATGATTGGGCATCGTTTGTTTTTCAGTTCGATCGGCTGGTGCGTGTGCGCCATCACTTCGCCGTTCATCACTTGATTTTTCATATCCTGGTTTTACTGACGCCGATCGGCTTTGCGGCGGCATTACTTGCGCTGTTTCCGGCCAAGCGGACCGGGAACCGGCAATTTGAACACAGACGCCAGTTATTTGTGCAGATTTTCACGGCTGTTCCCTTTCTCTTTTTTCTCAGTGTCAGCGTTTTTGATGCACCGCACTTTCACTGGACCATCCCGCTCTGGCTCGCGGTTCTCCCCGCTATCGCCTGGATGATCGGGCAAACCGGTTATGTCAGCGCGTTCACCAAGCGCATTCAAGCCAGCTGGCGGCTAACCATCATCACCTGCATCTTTGCTTACGCTTTTGTACTGCACTATGTGGTACTGGGAATACCGGGCATCCCTTATCATTTCTTCACAGAACACTATTTCTGGCGGGAAACGGCCGATGAAATCAAGCAAATCGCCGCGGAAGTGAAACAACAAACCGATCAAGACCCTATTATTGTCGGCATGAGCAAATGGGCTGTCGCTAGCGCGCTCTATTTTTATACCCATGGCAATCAATTGGATATCCGCTCACGCAATATGTTTGGCGATAGCGGCGCCATGTACGAATACTGGCTGCCGTCGAAGGAACCTTCCGATCGCCCTGTCATCCAGGTCGGCATGAAGCGCCGTCATTTAGAAAAAATCCGCTCAAGAACCACCGATGTCAGCCCCATGCTCGACAACCCCGGCTCCATCGAATACCGTGTGATCGAACGCTACGGCACGCCGGTGCGGCGCGTCTACTACCGCATTTCGCAGGGATTCAAGGGCGCCGGTTGAGTTTCAGCGGCGCGGGAATCCGGTGTTTCACTTGATTTCGTAAGCGGCGATCTGCCATGCGTCATCTTGCGCTTTCGTCAGCGTAATCGTCTCCAGCGCCAGGCCTTTTTCCGCAAAAGTGGTATAAAACTGCAACACGACGTATTATCCGTCGGGCAGCCCCGATAGCGATTTGGCCGAACCGGCCGTGGCGATATAGCGCGCGTTCACTGCGCCGCGCGGCGCCCTGATGGCGGTAATCGATTTGATCCATGCGGCCTCGG
>JAFEEV010000106.1 GCA_018240935.1 Pseudomonadota bacterium | reverse complement strand
GTCGAAGTGCTGATTAAAACGGTGCAAGGAATCACGCTGGCGCCGCTCGATAGCAAAATTTCACCGTCGTCGGCGATGACGCGCTGGTTGAGCGGCGACGATTTACCGTCGATTTTTACCGTCGACCGCGATTGCGAGTTGCAGGGGATGAGCGACGAAAAAGAAACCATCAAATATTCCCATCACATTCTGGAAGCGGAGGAAACTGCGCGCCATATCCGCGCCGGCAAGAAAGCGATCAAGCTGGCGTTGACCTGGGATAGCAAAATTTCGTTTGTGCTACAGGACAATCTGCAACTGCGGCGCATCGCACCGCAGGATATTCTGAAGGAATCCACCGAGAGCGCTGAGGAGCTATTTGTCAGCGATTTCACCATCATGACCGGTGAACTGAGTCAGTTGATCACCGACCTGATCGATGCGCTGGGCGGGGAAGACCGCGATTGACCGGCTGCGGGTGCAGACCGGCCGCCATTGCGTTTGCTTTGACTTGTGCTATTTCTTGCCTTGATCGCTGATTCCCGACAGCACGCCGCTGGCGATTTTGCCGATGATGTCCGCGGTGGCATGCGCCAGCGTGGCGCCGCTTTCCAGTTGCGCGTGACCGACTGACGCGACTTGTTGCGCGAATGTCGCCAGCGTTTCCTTGAGCTGCGAACCGACCGCCGTGCCGTTGTTTTTGGCATGCTGGCCTAAGTCATGCAGGACATCGGAAACCAATCCCTGCGCTGCTGTGGCGGTTTGATGCAAGGTGTCCAGGAACAGATTCTCCAGCCCTTCGAGGTCGGAGCGGGTGCGCGTCAATTCCTGATCGGAGAATTTCTTAGCCTGGCTGGCCGCCTCTTCAACGGCCAGTTTGGAGGCTTGCGCGAAACCGGCTAATGCCGTGTCGAGTCCGGCAACGGCGTCGGTAATCTGCGATTTCGCCGCCTGGGCTTGGTTGGCGGTATGTTGCAATTGCTGCGTCGCACCGTCGTGCACGCCTTGCAGCACAGCGGTGATAATGCGCTGCAACGACTCCGGATCGATGCTTTTTGCATTCATGGCTTTCAGCGTCAAACGATGCACCGTTTCCTTGACATGCGTGCCGTTGGCGAGCGCTTCACGAATTTCGGCTTCTAACGATTTGAGGTCATCGCCGGATTGATGACTGGACTGCCCGGTATGGTGATTTTCCATGATGATGCATCCTTTATAAGAAGGGTGAAAAGATAGGATCGGGTTTCATTGTCCTCTGCTACTCGTGAGTAGGTCAAGGCCATTCATGTACGGCCGCAGCACGTCCGGTATGGTGACGCTGCCGTCGGCGTTCTGATAATTTTCCAATACCGCGACCAGCGTGCGCCCCACGGCCAGGCCGGAGCCGTTCAACGTATGCAGCAGCGCCGGTTTGCCGTTTTCGTTGCGGAAGCGCGCTTGCATGCGCCGCGCTTGGAACGCTTCGCAATTGCTGCACGAGGAAATTTCGCGGTAGGTATTTTGTCCCGGCAGCCACACTTCGATGTCGTAGGTTTTCGCCGCCGAGAAGCCCATGTCGCCGGTGCATAAGGTCATGACGCGGTACGGCAAGCCGAGTTTTTGCAGGATTTTTTCCGCGTGTCCCACCAGTTGTTCCAGCGCCTCGTACGATTGCTCGGGGTGGACGATGTGCACCAGCTCGACCTTGTCGAATTGATGCTGGCGGATCAGCCCGCGCGTGTCGCGCCCGTAGCTGCCCGCTTCGGAGCGGAAGCACGGGGTGTGCGCCACGTATTTCAGCGGCAGTGCTTGCAGCGGCACGATTTCATCGCGCACCATGTTGGTGATGGGCACTTCCGCCGTGGGAATGAGGTGGTACTCCGGCGTGTTGGCGGAATCCACGCCACCGGCATGCACGGCGAACAAGTCTTGCTCGAACTTCGGCAATTGCCCGGTGCCGCGCAAGCTGTCGCGGCTGACCAGATACGGCACGTAAGCCTCCTCGTAGCCGTGTTCCTGGGTATGCGTATCCAGCATGAATTGCGCCAAAGCCCGGTGCAGCCGCGCCAAGCCGCCTTTCATCAAGCTGAAGCGCGCGCCGCTCAGTTTGGCGGCGGTTTCAAAATCCAGTAAGCCCAAGCCTTCGCCCACGCTGACATGATCCTTGGCTTCAAAATCGAAGGATCGCGGCTCACCCCAGCGGCGGATTTGCACGTTGCCGGTTTCGTCCTTACCCTCCGGCACGCTGGCGTGCGGCAGATTGGGTACTTCCAGCAGTATTTTTTGCAGTTGCTGCTGAATCTGCTCGAGGTGATCTTCCGCTTGCTTCAAGGCATCGCCCAGATCGGCCACCTCGGCCATGATGGCGGAGACATCCTCGCCCTTGCTCTTGGCCTGGCCGATTCTTTTCGATGCCGAATTACGCTGCGCTTGCAGTTCCTGCGTTTGCGTCTGGATTTTTTTGCGTTCCGCTTCCAGGGCATTGAAGGTTTCGACAGGAAAAACAAATCCGCGCTTGGCGAGCTGCTGCGTGACGTTGTCCAGATCGGTGCGTAATTGTTGAATTTCTAACATGCAAGGGCTCCAAGAATAATCGATGTAAACAAGTACTATGGAAGTTCTGGAAAAGGCAGTGAGCGACGGTCAGGCAAAGCGAAGTCAGGCGAAAAAGCGCAGTTTACAAGGTGTAATGAGCATTTTGAGTCTGATTTCAATACAGCATGGCCGGGCGCAGTCGTTTTTCAGAGCTTCCTTATATTTTATGCCGGGCTTTCTCATCCAGGTTGCGCAAATAAGCCAGCTTTTCCCGGATTTTCTGTTCCAAACCATAGGCGGTCGGCTGATAAAAACTGACTTCGGGCATATCGTCCGGAAAATAGTTTTCTCCCGCCGCGTATGCATCCGGGCAATCGTGCGCGTAACGGTAAGCGTCGCCGTAGCCGATGTCCTTCATCAG
>JAFEEV010000105.1 GCA_018240935.1 Pseudomonadota bacterium | reverse complement strand
TCAGAATATGCAAAATCTGCTGATCGGCCGGGATATTGACCGCCTTGGCCGCTTCCATGACACGCTCGACATCTTTCTCGGTCACTTCCTTATCTTTGATGGGCACCATGCCGTCGGAATTAAAACCTTTGATGTGACTGCCGGCTATGCCGGTATAGACTTCGTGAATCTTGCAGTCCGCCATCAGCTCGGCTTCTTCCAGCGCGCGCTGAATGGCATTCACTGTTGTCTCGATATTGGCCACGACGCCTTTTTTCAATCCGCGCGAAGGGTGGCTGCCCAAGCCGATCACTTCAAAGCCGCCATCCGGGATGACTTCGGCGACAATGGCCACGATCTTGGATGTGCCAATGTCCAGGCCAACCACCAGATTTCTATTTTCTCGAGCTTTATTCATCTAATCCCATCTCCATGGTCTTACGTCTCTCTCCTCGCGCCAGACTTACGGGGTGCTTGCTGTATTACTTCCGGCATACGTATTGCGAAGCCATTGGGATAGCGCAAATCGACATACGCCAAAGGTTCCTGCTGACTTAGCCGTGCAATACTATGGTTATATACGGAGACATAGCGAGCCAGCCGCTCTTCAATCTCATTCCGCCCCAATTCCAGAACCGTTCCGGTGTTGAGCTGAATACGCCATGCATAGCGCGCAGTCAGGCTGATTTCCACAATTTGCTGCTGCAACGGCGCCAATATCCGGTTGAAGCGCTGGAATTGTTGCGTCACCTCGTGCGCGCTGGCTTCGTTCGGTCCGGTAAACACCGGCAAATCGGTATCGGCGGTTACCCGGAACACCTCGCCGTACGTATTGACCAATGCATGACTGCCCCAATACGCCAATGCTTGATGCTCCTCAAGCGTCACATTCAACCCGTGCGGCCATTCCCGTTTCACCCTGGCTTCGCGCACCCACGGTAATTTTACAAAAGCTTCGCGCACTTCAGTGAGATTTACCGAAATAAAATTTCCCTCGATCTCATTTCTCACCAGTTGCTCGATTTGATCGCGCGTCACATGTTCCAGTCCGGCTTTGCTTTTTTCCTTACTCTGAATGACTTGCACATTGATTTCCTTGATCGGAAACAGCGGCGGCTGGATCAGCTGCAGGCTGACGGCGTACAGAACCGCCAGCGCCACCGCAGAGAGCAATGTTCCGGACAACAGATTCAAGGCGTGATGGTTATTCCACATGAGCCAAATCCAATATTTTCAGAACCAGATCGTCAAAAGTAATCCCTGCTGTTCTTGCCGCCATCGGCACCAGACTGTGGCCGGTCATGCCGGGCGAAGTATTCGCTTCGAGAAAGTAAAATTGATCGGTTTGACTCAAGATCAAATCGACTCTTCCCCAACCCTGGCAACCCAGCACCTGGTAAGCCTTTAATGCTTGTTTCTGGATCGCCGCTTCCAATTCCGCCGGTAAACCGCTCGGACAAAAGTATTGCGTTTCATTGGAAAAATACTTGGCTTGGTAGTCGTAAAGCTCGCCCGCGATTTCAATCCGCACCACCGGCAGTGGTGTTTCACCCAGAATCGCCACGGTCAATTCCTTGCCCGTGATGAATTCTTCCGCCAGCACCAAGGCATCATGCCGGGCAGCTAATTGATACGCTTGCGCCAAATCCTCGGCGCGCTTCACTTTGGTCAAACCGATGGTCGAACCTTCGCGCGCCGGTTTGACGATCAGCGGCAACCCCAATGTTCCGGCAACCCGCTCCCAATCGCTATCGGCATGCAGCAATTCATAGCGCGGCGACAGAATATCCGTAGACTGCCAGATCAATTTGGTGCGCCATTTATCCATCGCCAGCGCGCTGGCCATCACGCCGCTGCCGGTATAGGGCAACCCCATCAACTCCAGCGCGCCCTGAATCGTGCCATCTTCACCGAAACGGCCGTGCAGTGCGATAAACGCCTTATCGAAACCTTGTTGCAGCAGTTTTTCCAGAGCTTGCTGCGCCGGATCGAACGGATGCGCATCGACGCCGCAGCGCAGTAACCCATCCAGAACAGCTTGCCCGCTTTGCAACGATATTTCCCGCTCGGCGGAACGGCCACCCATCAGCACAGCTACTTTGCCCACGTTATGCGCGATCACTACGACAATCTCCTGGCGTCACCGATGATCCGGACTTCCGGAACCAGCCCGATACCCGTTGCTTTTTTAACCCTGCCTTGCACCATCATGATCAGGGCTTCAATATCCGCCGCGCTGGCATTACCGCTATTGACAATGAAATTGGCATGTTTCGGCGACACCATCGCGCCGCCGACGCAGCATCCCTTCAAGCCGCACGCTTCAATCAGGCGCGCCGCATGATCTCCCGGCGGATTACGGAATACCGAACCGGCATTCGGCTGATCGAGCGGCTGGCTGGCCACGCGTTGCGCCAGCAGTTGTTTGATGCGTGCGCGGATTTGCGTCTGATCGCCCGGCGATAACCGGAAATAAGCACCGGCAAACCACTCGGTTTGCATTTCATTGGCGGGCTCGGTCTGCCGTTTCACGCTGCGATAGCCGATCACGTACTCACTTGGCTGGCGCGGCAAGACTTGCCCGCTGCGGTCGACAATCTGCACTTGCTGCACGATTTCCCAGGTTTCCGAACCGTAGCATCCGGCGTTCATCGCCAGCGCGCCGCCGACCGTACCCGGTATTCCGGCCAGAAACTCCGCCCCGGCGAGATGATGTTTGGCGGCAAAGCGCGCCACCTTGGCGCAAGCAACGCCTGCCCCGGCGTAAATCAGTCCGCCGGATGAGTTCTGTTCAATCAAGCGCACATCATTCAAACGCGCATGCAGCGCGACAACCGTGCCGCGCAACCCGCCGTCCCGCACCAGCAAATTGCTGCCCAATCCGATGACATAAAGCGGTTCATGCGGCGCTGCACGCAGAAAATTAACTAAATCGTTCAGATCCGCCGGCAGGTAATAACGATCCGCGCAACCGCCGGCGCGCCAGGAGGTATGCCGGCTCATCGGTTCATTGACGCGCAGTTCGCCCTGTAAAACGGGCGCGCCTGCGTCACCGGTGGCTGGATTCATTACTGACATGGCAAACCTCACATTTTGTCGCAGCGCGGTCATTCCCCATTATCCTCAGCATTCATGCCCATTCACGACGGTCAGTCTGTTTTTCATTTGCGCGATGTGCGGCGCCACTCTGGCCACCGAACCCGCCCCCATCACCAGCACAATGTCGCCGTCCTGCACGATGTCCAGGATGGCCGCTGGCAAATCGTCCACTTCCTCGATATAAATCGGCTCCACTTTGCCCTGCACCCGGATCGAACGCGCCAGCGATTTGCTGTCCGCCGCGACAATCGGTTCTTCACCGGCCGGATAAACTTCCGTCAGCAGCAGCACATCAGCCTGCGACAAAACCCGGGTAAAACCCTCGAAAACATCGCGGGTGCGCGTATAGCGGTGCGGCTGAAAAGCCACTACCAGACGTTGACCGGGAAACGCGCCGCGCGCCGCCTTGATGGTGGCTTCCATTTCCGCCGGATGGTGGCCGTAATCGTCGATCAAAGTAAAACTTTTCTGCGCGGACAAGCGGATTTCGCCGTACTGCTGAAAACGCCGCTCGACGCCTTTGAATTCCGATAGCGCCTTGACGATGGCAGCATCCGGCACGCCGATCTCATTCGCGACCGCAATGGCAGCCAGGGCATTCTGAATATTATGCAAACCGGGTATATTCAGCGCGATCTCAAGTTTGCGCGCGGAGCCGTTGACGCCGACAATCGCGGTGAATTTCATGCGGTGACGCTCCTGCCGGATGTCAGTCGCGCGCACTTGCGCTTCCTCGGACAAGCCGTACGTCGTGATCGGTTTGGTAATCTGCGGCATCACTTCGCGGATATTGGCGTCATCCATACAAACCACCGCCATGCCGTAAAAAGGCAGATGCTGCACGAAATCCACGAACGTCTGCTTCAACCGGTTGAAGTCGTGGCCGTAAGTTTCCATATGATCCGCATCGATATTCGTCACAACCGTCAGCACCGGCTGCAAATACAAAAACGAAGCATCCGATTCATCCGCTTCAACCACGATGAACTGGCCGCTGCCCAGTTTGGCATGGCAGCCCGCCGCTTCCAGTTTGCCGCCGATGACAAACGTCGGATCCATATCCGCCGCCGCCAGAATGCTGGCAATCAAGCTGGTAGTGGTCGTTTTGCCGTGCGTACCGGCAATCGCGATACCGCTGCGCAGCCGCAACAACTCCGCCAGCATCATGGCGCGCGGCACCACCGGAATGTTTCTGTTTTTGGCGGCGATCACTTCCGGATTGTCCGGTTTCACCGCGGTCGAGGTGACCACCACATCCGCTCCGGCAATCTGCTCGCTCGCATGGCCGGCATAAACCCGGATGCCCAGCTTACCCAAGCGCCGCGTCACTGCATTGTCCATTAAGTCGGAACCGCTGACCTGATACCCCAGGTTGACGAAAACCTCGGCGATACCGCTCATGCCCGCACCACCGATACCGACGAAATGAATATGCTTCACTTTATGCTTCATGCAACGCTCCGCCCAGTTCGATACAAGCTTCAGCCACC
>JAFEEV010000104.1 GCA_018240935.1 Pseudomonadota bacterium | reverse complement strand
GGAGACAATAAATCCGATAAATGGAGGCTGACATTCAGACCGGTGAGTTTTACGTTCTCGCGCACGAACGATAGATTGCGCAGCTCGAATGCAGCCTGGCTGTTACGCACGCCTTCCTTGGACCATTTGAACTGACTGTTGGCGCTGATCTGTCCGCTAACCGCTTCGAGTTGCGTGAGAGCCGGAGAAAGTGCGCCGGGTTGTAAACCACCTGGTGCAAAATGGATGGGAATTAATTCCGCTTGCAGCATACCGTCGCCGCTCGCGGGCGCGTGCTGGCCGCTGACCTTCAAATAGCGCAAGTCCGGCACACCGCCCGTCATGTTCAAGGCATAGATTGCCGGTTCTCCGGCGGCAGCTTCATTGCGGATGCTGCCCGAGATCGACAGCGCGGCAAATAACGGTTCGGATGCCAGGTGCTGCAACCGGCCGATGGCAAAATCCGCGGCCGTGCCCAGTTCGGCGTCATTCAGATAGGCCGTGGCGGAGATGCCTTTCATTTGCAGCTCGGATTGCGGCAATGCGAAACCTGCATCGGTGATAGTGAATCGTCCTTGGTAATTCTTGTCCGCATTGAGTTTGCCGGTCAACGTTATTGTTCCGGGATGGATCTGCGCGTCGAGCGCGGAAGAGTCCGCACGATCAGCCCGCAAGCTCAGGTTGCCGGGGGTTACCGCGATATCGTGCGCCAGCGACCAGCCTTGCGCGCTTTTTGCCAAGTCCAGATTCGCTTGCGGAATGGAAAACTTAAGCGCATTCAACAAATGAACAGGAGCGCCGGAGTCGATTTTACCCACTGTAATCTGCGCCGGATTGCGCAATTCGATGCGCCAGCTGTCCTGCCCGGAAGCGATTTGCAGGGGTAAGGAAACCGCTAGCTGCTGAACTTTGAGCGGCTGCGCAGACCATTGACCGCCCGCAAGTTCGAAATCCAGCGATCCGGTCAACGATTGCGCCGATGCGCGGATATCGCCTTTCAGGGTGATTTGATCTATCGCGCCATCACCCGATGGCGATGGTGCTGCAAGATTATGATCGGCTGGCCCGGACACCGGTTGCGCCAGCGTTTTTCCCGGCACGTGAATGCCGGATAATGCCAATTCAGTCTGGATATGTTGCAGTTGCAATGCTGCAAACGTAAACGCCGCTTCACCGGCGAAGCGGGAAATTTTCGCTGCGGGCAATTCCAGTGAGCCATCGGAAACCGTGATCTTGCCTTGCAGGTTGCCTTGTTTATCCAGCGTCGCCGTCAGCGTGCTGTTGCTTTGCGCAAGCGCGCCGGAAACAACGGCGTTCAACCGTATCGCTTGACCTTCCGGCTGGCACTGCACGATCTCGCCGGATAGCGCAATATCGGCGTTGCCTGCGGCGGAATGCAGATGGATGGCCGAATCTTTCAGAGACAAATCGGGTAACCAAGGAATGCTGATGCCTGTTCCGGATGGAGCCGGCATGGGGCGGGTGGAACTCAAAGGCGGCCGCGCGTCCAGGTCGAATGCGGCTTTTAATCCGCTGATTTCGATCGCAAGCGATTTCCCCGTCAGCACATCCGGCAAACGCCACGTCGCGAGCAGGCGATCCAACTGCAATTCTTTGTTGTTGCCCGCCGTGAGGCCGCTCAAACGGAAAGCGTTGAACGAAACATCCAGTTCCGCGAAGGATTGCAGTGGTAAGCCCTGTTTGCTCAATTGCTGGCCGATCAGCACTTGCAGCAACGGATTGCGGAACACATAAAGCGCGGCCCCGGCAAGAACGATGAGGCTGATCAGGGTCAGTAATCCGGTTTTAAAGAGTTTTCCCATTGCATCAACTATATGCGATCACAAACATTGAATAGACTTTCAATCCGATTGATACAGCTTTGATTGGTCTTGTTTAAAATTTTCAACGCTGAAACAAGATAACACAACGCAATGGCCTTGTAGCATTTTATGTTCCGCCATAGGCGCACGAATAAATCGGTTAAGAAATGCGCACCTCTTTTATACTACGCATCTTTGCATACAACGGCTTTTTTACGATCGCCACGCCACTATGGATTTATTGACTCAAGGATTACTCGGCGCCACGATGGCGCAATCAGGCGCAAAACAACAGGAAACGCGCGTGGCCACCGGTATCGGCTTTTTTGCCGGTATTGCTGCGGATGTCGATATTTTGATCCAGTCCGAGAATGACCCGCTGCTGAATATCGAGTTTCACCGCCACTTCACGCACTCGCTGTTTTTCGTGCCGCTTGGTGCTTTGATCGTTGCATTGCTGCTCTGGCCCTTTTTGCGCAAGCGTTTGCCGTTTGCGCGGCTGTATCTGTTCACTTTCCTAGGGTATTGCTTGAGCGGTACGCTCGATGCATTCACCAGCTACGGCACGAATCTGCTGTGGCCGGTCAGCGATGAGCGCGTCGCATTGAACATCATTTCCGTGCTGGATCCGGCTTTTACCATGATTTTGCTGATTGCCGGGGCGGTTGCTTTTAAAAAATACAGCCATGCCGCGGCGCGTATCGGCCTATTGCTGGCGGCGGTCTATCTGTCGTTCGGCTGGATGCAAATGCAGCGCGCCGAAACTGTCGCTACCGCATTGATTGCCGAACGCGGACATCGCGCCGAACGGTTGCTGGTCAAACCGACACTGGCCAATTTGGTTTTATGGCGCTCGATCTACGAATTTGACGGCAAGTTTTATGTAGATGCAGTCCGCGCCGGTTTTTTTTCCGCGCCGCGCATTTACCCGGGCGAATCGGTTGACAAATTCGTGCTGGAACGCGATTTGAACGGATTACCGGCTTCATCCGTGCTGGCGCAGGATATCGCACGCTTCAGCCATTTCTCCGCCGGATTCCTCGCCATCCGCCCGCAACAACCGAATGTGCTGGTCGATGTGCGCTATTCCAATTTGCCGACGACAACCGCACCGCTGTGGGGTATCGAAATCGACCCGGCTCAACCCGATCAGCATGCACAGTACAAACTCTATCGCGATCCTTCCAGCGCAACGCGGGAGAAGTTTATGCGGCTATTGCTGGGTGAGCATATTTTGGATTGAGTGTAACAAACGGGCGGTTATTTCAAATTCACAATCCACTTGCGATACAACCGCTCAGCCACGGCATTCAGCGCTGCTACACGTTCGGGCAAATCCTTTTCGATTTCTTCCAGCGATTGCACCGACGGTTCGTTGAGGCTGGCGAGTTCTTCTGCGCCGACGCTGCACCAGTCGATGACCAATCGCTCGGTCATTTCGACGTGGCATTGCATGCCGAGGTGCATACCTAGGGCGAATGCTTGGTTTTCGCAGTACGGACTCGACAGAATGCAGGTGCCGCCTTGCGGGATGCTGAAGGCTTCGCCGTGCCAGTGAAACGAGTTGAAACCGGTTACAGCGCCGAACCATTCATGTGCCACTGCATTATCCGGCACGCTGACTTCGCCCCAGCCCATTTCCTTGACCGGATTGGCACTGACCGCGCCGCCCAGGGCTTTGGCCATGAGTTGCCCGCCCAGGCAGTGACCCAGCACCGGCACATCGGCGGCGACCGCCTGACGGATCAGCGCCAATTCTTG
>JAFEEV010000103.1 GCA_018240935.1 Pseudomonadota bacterium | reverse complement strand
CGCTGATTAATTGACTATACGAGCGAATCACTTCGTTGCGCGGTACGCGCATCCTCGCCTATCGTATTGATATGTCTCGATTGCTGTGTTGCGTGCGCTTCGTGCTTCATCTCGTCCGCCTAATTAATCAGCGTTTCCTTAAAATTGTTTGCGCGCCGCAGATGTGTTGTCAGGCAGGGTTAGCGCAATTACATTTGTGGCGTTTGACGGTTTCGGTTAGAATCCGCTTTTCCCAGGCGCGTAGCTCAGTTGGTTAGAGCACCACCTTGACATGGTGGGGGTCGTTGGTTCGAGTCCAATCGCGCCTACCAACCAGCCAATCCGGCATTTCCCGCACTTCTCCCGCTGGAGCAATCGCAAGAGTTTCCTATCCTAAACCGGAAATTAAATCATCGCTGATTAAAGCCGGTCAACGATGAAATTTCATGCGTATCGATGAAACTAACTTGTATCCTCATACTCAATGGCTATAATTTGTTGAATCCGTGCTGAGCAAAAGGGCATAAGCGCATAAATTGGAAACGAGTAATAGCAAAGTTGGGAGAAAACACGATGCGATTGCAGAATAAAAAAAGAATGACTGTACATTTTGTATTGACGATGGCTTTGTTGTTGTCTGCCAGCGGCAGCGCCATGGCCGAGCAGATCGGCAGTGTATCGACTAAATTCAAATTGTTGGGTGCAAATGACAAGATTGTGATCGAGGCATTTGATGATCCGGAAATTCCCGGCGCCACCTGCTATTTAAGCCGGGCAAAAACCGGCGGAGTCGGCGGTGTGGTCGGCGTCGCCGAGGATACGTCGGATGCTTCGATAGCCTGCCGCCAGATCGGACCGATTACGTTGCCTGAGAAAGTGAAGAATGGTCACGAAGACGGTAAGGAAGTTTTCAAAAAGAGCACGTCGCTGCTGTTCAAAACATTACAAGTGGTCCGATTTTATGACGCCAAACGCAATGTGCTGGTGTATCTGACCTATAGCGACCGGATTATCGAAGGCTCGCCGAAGAATAGCATTTCGATCATTCCGGTTACGCCGTGGCACTGAAGGAACGGTTATATGAGCGGCAAAGAATTGCGAAATTTATTATCTTCATTGATGGTAATTAAGCACGCCTAATATTATAATCGCGAGTTATTTCTTACCTGTTGCTTTCATTGGCCGACATTATTTTTCATGCAGTTATTCGCCTTCGGTATCAATCATAATACTGCGCCGCTGGATGTGCGCGAGCAGGTGACTTTTCCCGAAAATACCATGGAATTGGCTTTACGGGACCTGGTCGGGCGCAATCCGATTAAGGAGGCAGCGATTGTATCAACGTGCAATCGCACCGAAGTGTATTGCTGCACCGACAGACCGGAAGACGCCATGGCGTGGCTGGCGGATTTCCATCACTTGCCGACACGTGAGCTGGATCCGTATTTATACAAATTTCCGCGCGAACATGCGGTAAAACACGCTTTCCGTGTTGCCAGCGGATTGGATTCCATGGTGTTGGGCGAGCCGCAAATACTCGGGCAACTGAAAAATGCGGTGAAATCGGCGGAGCACGCCGGGACACTCGGCTTATTGCTGCATAAACTTTTTCAACGCACGTTCTATGTCGCCAAGGAAGTGCGCACGTCGACCGAGATCGGCACCAGCTCGGTATCCATGGCTGCTGCCGCCGCGCGTTTGGCCGAACGGATTTTTGGCGATATCAGCGAGCAGCGCGTTTTGTTTATCGGCGCCGGTGAGATGATCGAGTTGTGCGCCAACCACTTTGCCGCGCGCAGTCCCAAGAAAATTACCGTGGCGAACCGCACTACTGAGCGCGCCGAAGCGTTGGCCGAGCGTTTCAATGCGCAGGCCATTACACTCAGCGATTTGCCGGAGCAATTGGCGTTGCACGACATCGTCGTGACTTGTACCGCCAGTCCGCTGCCGATCTTGGGCAAGGGCATGGTCGAGCGTGCGATCAAAATCCGCAAACACCGTCCCATTTTCATCGTCGATTTGGCTGTGCCGCGCGATGTGGAATCCGAAGTGGCCGAATTGGACGACGTGTTTCTCTACTATGTCGACGATTTGGCGGAAATTGTCAAAGAAGGGTTGGATTCGCGCCAGAATGCGGTGGCGCAAGCCGAAACCATCATCGATTCCAATGTCGTGGACTTTATGCGCTGGCTGGCAACCCGGGAAATGGTGCCGACCATCCGCGCGTTGCGCGATCAGGGCGAGCGTTACCGCCGTCATGAGCTGGAGCGGGCGCACAAATTGCTGGAGAAAGGCGAGGATCCGAAAAAAGTCATCGAAGCGCTCAGTAATGGCTTAACCAACAAATTCCTGCATGTCCCATCCAGCGCTTTGAATCACGCAGCGGCTGACGAACGCGAAGAATTAGTCGATCTGATCAACCGGCTATACCAACTGCATCGCCCGCAATGAACAAAAATATCACGGACAGGCTCACTCGTCTGAGTGTGCGGCTGGAAGAATTAAACCATTTGCTGAGCAGCGAATCGGCTACCGCCGACCTCGATAACTACCGCAAATTGACGCGTGAGCATTCGGAAATCGTTCCCATCGTTGAGCTCTACCGCGCCTACCAGCAAAGTGAGCGCGACATTCAAACCGCGCGGGAAATGCACGCCGATCTCGAGATGCGCTCTTTTGCCGAAGCCGAAATACAAGCAGGCAAAGAACAGCTGGTGAAGCTGGAATCGGAAATTCAAAAACAACTGCTGCCGAAAGATCCCAACGACGAACGCAATATTTTCCTGGAAATTCGCGCCGGAACCGGTGGCGACGAATCCGCCCTATTCGCCGGTAACTTGTTTCGCATGTATTCCCGTTACGCGGAACGGCGCGGCTGGCAAGTCGAGATCATTTCCCAAAGTGTGTCGGATATCGGCGGTTATAAAGAAATCATCGTCAAAATCATCGGTCATGGTGCCTTTTCCCGGCTGAAATTTGAATCGGGCGGGCATCGTGTGCAGCGAGTGCCGGTCACCGAAACGCAAGGACGCGTGCATACTTCAACCTGCACTGTGGCGGTTATGCCCGAAGCCGATGAAGTTAGCGAGGTGATACTGAATCCCGCCGAGTTGCGCATTGATACGTTTCGTGCCTCCGGCGCGGGTGGACAGCATATCAACAAAACCGATTCCGCCGTGCGCGTCACTCATTTGCCGACCGGCATCGTGGTGGAATGCCAGGACGGGCGTTCGCAGCACAAAAACAAAGCGCAGGCACTGAGCGTGCTGGCGGCGCGCATTCATGACAAACAAATGCGCGAACACCATGCGGAGCAGGCCGCAACGAGGAAGTCGCTGGTGGGAACCGGCGAGCGTTCGGAGCGGATTCGCACGTACAACTTTCCCCAAGGACGGGTAACCGATCATCGCATCAATCTGACGCTCTATAAAATGGATCAGATCATGGACGGTGATATCGATGAATTGTGCTCGGCGCTGATGGCTGAGCATCAAGCGGAGCTTTTGGCCGCTTCGGTACAAGACTGATCAGCCGCCCGGCTGATTATTCCTCTAACGCATTAAAATGCAGCGCGTAACCATTTCCCAAGCTTTGACATTCGCCTGCCGCGATATCGGCCGGGTCGACGCATGCATGCTGTTGCAACACGTGCTCGATGCCGCCCAGGCGCATTTGCTGACCCATCCCGATCAGATACTGAGCGCGCAGCAGCTGGAAGCATTCCAGTGTCTGATCAAACGCCGGATTGACGGTGTTCCGGTCGCTTATCTGACCGGGGAACGCGCTTTTTATGATCTGACTTTGATCGTCAATGAAGCGGTATTGATTCCTCGCCCCGAGACTGAATTATTGGTCGATCTGGCATTACAACTGATCCCGCTCGACCGATCATTTCGGGTGCTCGATCTGGGCACCGGCAGCGGCGCGATTGCGATTACCATCGCCAAGCACCGCCCGCAATCCCAAGTCACCGCAGTTGACGTTTCACCCGCGGCAATGGCGGTTTGCCGGCAAAATGCGCAAAACCTGCAAATCGATAATCTGAGTTTGGTGATGGGCAGCTGGTTTGATGAACTTTCCGGAGAAAGATTTGATCTGATCGTATCCAATCCGCCCTATGTGGCGGGTAATGATCCGCATCTGCAACAAGGGGATTTACGGTTTGAACCGCAGGTGGCTTTGTCCGCAGGGGATGACGGTTTGTTCTGTATCAACCACATTATTCACAATGCCCCGGATCACTTGACCGAAAATGGCTGGCTGCTGCTTGAACATGGCTATGATCAAGCGTCCGCGTGCCGGCAATTGTTGCAGGATAGGGATTTTAGTAATATTTGTTCCCACCCGGACTTGGCTGGCATAATGCGCGTGAGCGGCGGTCAATTGAAATTTGTGAAGTGAGCTATACGTTGTAATCCAGCACAGCAATTGATATAACGTTTTTTGTTTCGGTATAAAACTTTTGGAATGATTTTTTGGAGAAATTGACACTATGAATGTTGAAGATTTAATTGAACAACAAATTACCACGCATCCGGTCGTACTCTATATGAAAGGCACACCAGAGCAGCCGCAATGTGGATTCTCGGCGAATGCTGTGAATATTCTGAAGGCTTGTGGTGTTGATAATATTTATGCCGTGGATGTACTGGCGGATCCGGAAATCAGGCAGGGCATCAAGGACTACTCAAACTGGCCCACGATTCCTCAGTTATACGTCAACGGTGAGTTTATCGGCGGTTCGGACATCGTGACCGAAATGTATCAAAACGGTGAACTACAGAAACTGTTTGAAAACTGATCCGCTTTAATCGATTCATAACGATTCAGTTCATTCGCACCCTTGAATAAACTGAATCGTGCATCCACTCAATTCATCGCGGCGGCAATCGCCCAATACCGCGCAAACTTTCCCGCAGCAATAAACAATAGCGCCCACAACCAATTGGTGCGCAACCAACCCGCCGCCACACACAACAAATCGCCGATCAACGGCGCCCACGACAGCAGCAGAATCGGCGCGCCATGCCGCCGCACCCACTCCAATCCCCGCGTACTGCCTCCTGCTTTCTTGAGCACGGCTTTCTCATCCGGTAACAGACGGCCAATTAAATACGAGCTCATGCCGCCCAATGTGTTACCGATCGTCGCTAGAACAAGCGCCTGCCAGTGCAAATCGGGATAAGCCAGCAACACCCCCACGAGCACCGCCTCCGATCCGCCGGGAAGTAAGGTAGCAGCGAGGAAACTACTGGTGAATAGCGCCAGCAGGCTTGATTGTTCGTCCATGGGAATTGATTTAGTTTAAAAATTTAATTTAACTGGATAGATGTTAAGAATCACCAGTAATTACTTCAGCAAACTATGCGTTTGAGTGTCACTCTCATCACAATACTTGATTTTATCTTAGCTTGCCGGTCAGAAGGGAATTGCTTCAGTGCCGGGTTTTCGGATAGACAATCCGGCTTAATCCGGTATATATTCCGGTATGATGAAGACGGATACGATTCAGATTACGCCGGAACTGCTCGTTCTGGTTGCCGAAATTGATGAATTTAAAGGCGCCTGGCGCGCGCTTGGTTCTCTTGCGCCTGAGCGTCTCAGAGCGCTACGCCACATTGCCACTATCGAAAGTATCGGTTCTTCCACCCGCATCGAAGGCAGCAAGCTGACCGACCGTGAGGTCGAGCGCCTGCTGGCCAACCTCGAAATCAAACGCTTCACCAGCCGCGATGAGCAGGAGGTCGCCGGTTATGCCGAGGTGATGGAAACCGTTTTCCAATCCTGGGCCGACATTCCTCTCACGGAAAATCACATCAAACAGCTTCATCGCGACCTGTTGCGCTACAGCGACAAGGATGAACGGCACCGCGGCGAATACAAGACGTTGCGCAACGATGTGGGAGCCTTCGACGCAGACGGGAAAATGATCGGCATCGTATTCGAGACCGCCTCACCATTCGACACGCCGCACCGGATGCAGGAACTGGTGCAATGGTTGAAAGACACCCGTGAGCTGGCGCGCCTTCATCCTTTGCTGATAATCGCTGTCTTCATCGTTACCTTTCTGGAAATTCATCCTTTCCAGGATGGCAACGGGCGCCTGAGCCGCATCCTGACCACCCTGCTGTTGTTGCAGGCTGGCTATGCCTATGTGCCGTATTCGTCATTGGAAAGCGTGATCGAGAACAGCAAAGAAAGCTACTACCTGGCCTTGCGCCAGACCCAGGGAACCATCCGCACCGAAACGCCGGATTGGCAACCTTGGCTGCTGTTCTTTCTGCGTGCCCTACAGCAGCAAAAACGCCGCCTGGCCGTAAAAGTGGAGCGCGAGAAGAACGCACTTGCCATTCTGCCGGAGCTGGCCGTCAAAATTCTCGACTACGTACGCGACCATGGTCGCGTCACCACCCGTGACATGGTGCGCGAAACCGGCGCGAGCCCGAATACATTGAAAGCAACCTTCACATCACTGGTTGAAAAAGGCCTTCTGGCGCGGCACGGTGGCGGACGGTCGACTTGGTATAGTTTGCCATAAAAAACAACCATTCACTTTCGCGAGGCGAAATGAATGGTTGAATAAGTGGTGAGTCATTTAAAAATCAATGTTTCTGAAATTACCTATGGTGGCACTACTATTTAAAGTGAAATTGGGTTGAAATGTCTATATTAATGAGGCGCTT
>JAFEEV010000102.1 GCA_018240935.1 Pseudomonadota bacterium | reverse complement strand
GCAGCGATAGCACTCCACTACCGGTTGAAACCTGACTAACTTCCAGTTCGTCCGATTCTATCGTACTTGGTTTTTGAGGTAATTTCCTTTTTGGCGGCTTTTGATACTGATAATCTGCACGTTCACGCACAATCCCTCTTATAAGCATGGATTTGTCTGAAAAGCTGTGAAGAGGTAAACTGCTGGGGAATTTTTGCTTATTTTTTGAGCGGAAATCAATTTCTAAAACTGTATAAAGGAGATTTCTTAATGAGGAGCATTGTTAAACTGTCGTTGGTGCTTTCCATATTGTTCCTTTTCTCGTCCCAGGCTGTCGCTTCCGGCAGTTATGTGAATAACTCGGCTGAGAAACTGGCGAGTGGTGTAGCCAATACAGTAACCGGCTGGTTGGAGTTGCCCAAGAATATTATTTTAACCAGTCAAAAAGATGGACCGGTTTACGGTATTACCATCGGATTGGGGATGGGCGTGATGCATTCGGTCGGCCGCACCTTGGTGGGGGTGTTGGATGCAGTTACTTTCCTGATTCCTACAAAACCATCGGTTAATCCGCCTTATATCTGGCAAGATTTTTCACGGGAAACTTCCTATTGATGAAGTTGCTGTGAAATCTTTGCCGGTTCCGGCAAAGCGGCAACCGTAGCAACGTAAAATTAAAACGCCGTACGAAGTCATCGTACGGCGTTTTTTTATAGCCATTAACGTGAGTTGCTTATCTATTGCGTTTCCAAAGCCGCGATTCTTTCCTCCAAGGGCGGGTGCGACATGAACAGGCGTGAAAATCCGTTACTGCCGCCGGAAATGCCGAAAGCGGCCAATTGATCGGGCAAATGCGCCGGTTCATGGATCATTTGCAAGCGCCGCAGCGCGGCAATCATTTTTTCCCGTCCCGCTAAACTTGCTCCTCCGGCATCGGCGCGAAATTCGCGCTGACGGCTGAACCACATGACGATGATGCTGGCCAGCACGCCAAGCACGATTTCAGCAATGATGTTGGTTACCCAGAAAGCGGGACCGTGGCCTTCTTCCGTTTTGAAGATGACGCGATCGACGGTATGGCCGATGACGCGCGACAGGAAGATGACAAAGGTGTTGACGACACCCTGGATCAGCGCCAGCGTGACCATATCGCCATTGGCAATATGACTGACTTCATGCGCCAGCACAGCTTCGGCTTCATCCTGGCTCATGGTATTCAAAAGGCCGGTGCTAACCGCAACCAGTGCATCATTTCTTGACATGCCGGTGGCGAAAGCGTTGACATCCGGCGCATCGTAAATTGCTACTTCCGGCATGCCGATGCCGGCAGCTTGTGCTTGGCGTTGCACGGTGGTAACCAGCCAATGCTCTTGCGCGTTGCGCGGCATTTCAATTACCTCTGCGCCAGTAAAACGCTTGGCGGTCCATTTGGACAGCGCGAGCGACATCAGAGAACCGCCGAATCCGAATACAGCCGCGAATACGAGCAGGGAATTGATATTCAATCCCGTTCCTTGCGCATCCAATATTTTTTCAACGCCGAGCAATCGCAGGGTAATGCTTAATACCACGACGATTGCCAAGTTAGTCGCTAAAAAAAGAATAATTCTTTTCATTTTCTCACTCCTGGTTTTATCGAATTCAAAATGAAACGGCTATTGATATATGAACGGTTAATCGCTTTTCAAGCGGATTATATTTGAAACTGCCGGATTAAACCGGGTGATCGTAGGTCATCCGATTTATGATCATCCGGTCTGATTTTAGGTGTTTAATTTCCAGAAGAGTTCGCGGAAATTCAGGGCGCAGATTTCTGCGGTGTATTCCTGACGATCTGAAACAGTATCTCGCCTTCCTTGATCATGCCTAAATCGCTGCGGGCGCGTTCTTCGATAGCTTCGAGGCCTTGCTTCAAATCATTGACTTCAGCCTCGAGCTTATTATTGCGGTTTTGCAGGTGCACATTTTCTGCCCGTGCCGCAATCACTTCCTGATCCACTTGCCAGACTTTCAGCCAGCTGGCTTTACCAAACCACAGGGGGTATTGCATTGCGGCAACGAATAGCAGCAGGATGAAACTCAGCAGTTTCATTATTTTAGCTGGTAAAACGCTCTCCGGCCTGCGTAGCTGGCCGAGTCTCCCAAATCCTCTTCAATGCGCAGCAATTGATTGTATTTTGCCAGTCGGTCGGAGCGGGACATGGAACCGGTTTTAATTTGCAACGCATTGGTGGCGACTGCGATGTCCGCAATCGTGGTATCTTCGGTTTCGCCGGAACGATGTGAAATGACGGCGGTATAACCGGCGCATTTCGCCATTTCAATGGCGGCGAATGTTTCGGTCAATGTGCCGATTTGATTGACCTTGATCAGAATGGAATTGGCGATATTGCGCTTAATCCCTTCCTGCAGGATTCTTGTGTTGGTGACAAAAACATCATCACCGACCAATTGAATGGATTTACCCAGCTTGGCGGTCAGTAATTCCCAGCCATTCCAATCCAGTTCGCTCATACCGTCTTCGATGCTGATGATCGGATACTTGTCCACCCACGACGCCAGGTAATCGGCGAATTGTTCGGACGTCAGATGCAAGCCGTCGGATGCCAGGTGGTATTTGCCATCCTGGTAGAATTCCGAGCTGGCGCAGTCGATGCCGATGGCAACATCTCTGCCGGGCTGGTAGCCGGCCTGGTCAATGGCCTGCACGATCAATTGCAATGCCGCTTCATTGTTTTCCAGATTGGGCGCGAATCCGCCTTCGTCACCGACGGTGGTCGGCATGCCTTTACCGTTGATGAGTTTCTTCAACGTGCTGAAAACTTCCGCGCCGCAACGGATGGCATCGCGAAAATCGGCAATCCCCAACGGCACAATCATGAATTCCTGCATGTTGATATTGTTGTTGGCGTGCGCACCGCCATTGATCAGGTTCATCAAGGGCACCGGCATCGACATCGCAGCCGCGCCGCCAAGGTAGCGATACAACGGCAGGCCGGATTCCTCCGCGGCTGCTTTCGCAGTGGCGAGCGATACCGCCAGAATGGCATTGGCGCCGAGTCTGGATTTGTTGTCGGTGCCGTCGAGATTGATCATCTCCCGGTCGATGAAGCTTTGCTCGAAGGCATCCAATCCGATTAACGTTTCGCAAATTTCGGTATTGACATTGTTCACGGCTTTAAGCACACCTTTGCCGGAGTAGCGCTGTGCATCATCATCGCGTAATTCCATTGCTTCCCGCGTGCCGACGGATGCGCCGGAAGGAACCGAGGCGCGGCCCAGTACACCGGATTCCAATAAAACATCCGCTTCTATGGTTGGATTACCGCGAGAATCGAGAATCTCGCGCGCGATGACATCTACTATTGCACTCATGCTACATTTTCCCTGTGTTGACTGTTATTTTTAAGGTTGTTAGTTTTGCGATCAGAATTCGATTGATTCAGTTGTTGAGTACCGCGTGTATTTTTTCATCCCCGGCGTGCCGGCGGTGTTCGCCGGCGAAATGGATGGCGGCCTGAACATAGGATTTGAACAGCGGATGACCTAGCCGCGGCGTGGAAGTGAATTCCGGGTGAAATTGACAGGCGAGAAACCATGGGTGATCGATTTCCGGAAGCTCGATCATTTCACACAGATTTTCTTCCTTGGAAAAGCCGCTAATGCAGAGTCCCGCTTTTTCCAATTTAGGAATATAAAAGCTGTTGACTTCGTAGCGATGGCGGTGGCGTTCGATAATAGTATCCGCGCCATAAGTTTTCCAGGCGAGCGAGTTTTTTTGCAAAATACATTCCTGCCCGCCCAAACGCATACTGCCGCCGATATCGGAATTTTCATCGCGTGTTTCGATTTGCCCGTCGCGCGTGCGCCATTCCGTGATCAAACCGATCACCGGGTAGGGGGTATCGGGATTGAATTCCGTGCTATGCGCGCCTTTCATGCCGGTTTTATTGCGCGCATATTCGATAACCGCCAGTTGCATACCCAAACAAATACCCAAGTACGGGATGCGGTTGGTGCGGGCGAAGTTGATCGCCATGATCTTTCCTTCGACGCCGCGCTTACCGAAGCCACCGGGAACCAGAATCGCATCCATGCCGGCCAGGCATTCCGTACCTTCCTTTTCAATATTTTCCGAATCGATGTAAACGATATTAATCCGGCTGTTGGTATGAATGCCAGCGTGAATCAAGGCTTCCGACAAGGATTTATAGGATTCGGTCAAGTCGACGTATTTGCCGACAATGGCAATGGTAACGGTATGTTTCGGGTGCTCCAGCGCATAGACCAATTTTTTCCATACGCTTAGATCCGCCGGTTTGGCCAGAATATTCAATTTATGGCAGATAATTTCGTCGAGCATCTGCTCGTGCAGCAATCCCGGAATCTTGTAGATACTGTCGACATCGATGGCGGAAATAACCGCTTCTTCCTGGACATTGGTGAAAAGCGCTATTTTTCTGCGTTCTTCCTTGGGAACCTCGCGATCCGAGCGGCATAACAAAACATCGGGCTGAATGCCGATTTCGCGCAACTCCTTGACCGAATGCTGGGTCGGTTTGGTCTTCAATTCACCGGCAGAGCCGATATAAGGCAGCAAGGTGAGGTGGATGAAACAGGTATCCGTACGCGGATTTTGCACCGCCATCTGCCGGATGGCTTCCAGAAACGGCAGCGATTCGATATCGCCAACCGTGCCGCCGATCTCGATAATCGCAATCTGTGCGTTGCCTACGCCCATCTGAATGTAACGCTTGATTTCATCGGTGATATGCGGAATTACTTGCACCGTGCCGCCAAGATAATCACCGCGCCGCTCTTTACGAATCACACTTTCGTAGATCTGCCCGGTGGTGAAGTTATTGTGCCGCGTCATGCGCGTGCTGATAAAACGTTCGTAATGCCCCAGATCCAAGTCGGTTTCAGCGCCATCCTCGGTGACAAATACTTCACCATGCTGGAACGGACTCATGGTGCCGGGATCCACGTTGATATAGGGATCCAGTTTGAGCATGGTGACTTTAAGTCCGCGCGACTCCAGCAATGCACCGAGAGACGCGGCGGCAATCCCTTTACCCAAGGAAGAAACAACACCACCAGTCACAAAGACATACTTGGTCATGAGCGGTTATCGTAACAAGAAAGATTCATGAGATCGGTGAGATTGAGCGAATGGCGTATCAATATATTAACGAATTTCAGCAAGCAACGTGTTTATCGTATGTTCGGCTTGATGACGGTAGCTGCCGCCAAAAAGATTCAAGTGGTTCAGAATATGATAGAGGTTATAAACCTGTTTGCGGATATTATAACCGGAATCCAGCGGATAATTATAGCGGTAAGCGGAATAAAAATCGGCTGGAAAGCCGCCGAAAAGTTCGGTCATGGCGATATCCGTTTCGCGATCGCCGTAATAGACTGCGGGATCGAATAATACCGGATTGCCCTTATCATCATAAGCGTAATTACCGCCCCACAGGTCGCCATGCAATAGCGATGGGGTTGGCGATACATTGGGAAAAAATTTATCCAGATCGCTTAACAACTGTTCGCCTAACGATTGCAATTTTCCGGTAAACCCGTTCCTTCGCGCCAGATCGAGCTGATATTCCAGGCGTTGCATGCGCCAGAACGCAATCCAGTTGGAAGTCAATGAATTTATTTGCGGTGTTTGTCCGATGGTATTGTCACGGTACCAGCCGTACTGCGAGGAAGTCACGCGGTGCATGGCGGCAAGCTGCTCGCCCAGATCGGATGCTTTGCCTCGCGTGCTATTGTCAAGATCGAGGTGCTCCAGTACCAGCCATGCCATTTCATCACTGTGTCCGTGGCAAATGGGGAGCGGCACACGTATCGTGGCTGATTGGCGGATTTCCTCGAGACCGGCGGATTCTGCCACAAACATATCAAGACCGTGAGCGGAGTTTAATTTGACAAAAAAACGCCGCGCACCGTCGCTGATGCAATAGGCTTGATTGATGCAGCCGCCGCCGATCGAGCGGGATTCTTTGACTTGAAAGGGTACGTTGGTTACAGCGGAAATTTGCGCGCTGATGGAATTCCACGAATGCACGGTTTAATCCGCTATCAGGCTAGCCATTTCCGGGCTTGCTCAATGGCCGCCTGTACTTGCTCAGGCGCCGTTCCGCCGGTGTGATTGCGGCTTTGCATCGAACCTTCCAGCGTTAAGACAGCGAAAATATCGGCTTCGATTTGCGTGGAGAAGGTTTGCAATTCGCTCAATTCCAATGCGCTGAGATCGCAGCCTTTCCGTTCCGCATACTGCACCGCTTGCGCGACGATTTCATGCGCATCGCGGAATGGAATACCTTTCTTGACCAGGTAATCCGCCAGATCGGTGGCGGTGGCGTAGCCGCGCATTGCTGCTTGGCGCATCCGATCGTGATTGACGCGCACACCGCCGAGCATGTCGGCATAAATCCGCAGCGTATCCGCCAGGGTGTCGACGGTATCGAACAGCGGTTCCTTGTCTTCCTGATTATCCTTGTTATACGCCAGCGGTTGCGCTTTCATCAGCGTCAATAACGCCACTAGATGACCGTTGACGCGCCCGGTTTTGCCGCGCACCAATTCCGGCACATCCGGATTCTTCTTCTGCGGCATGATCGACGAGCCGGTGCAAAACCGGTCGGCCAGTTGAATAAAGCCGAACGACGGGTTCATCCATAAAATGAATTCTTCCGACAGGCGCGACAAATGCGTCATGACCAACGCCGCGCAGGCGCTGAATTCGATAGCGAAGTCGCGATCCGACACGGCATCCAGAGAATTTTGGCAAACGCCTTCGAAATTAAGCAATTGCGCCACCTGCTCGCGCTTGATCGGATAACTGGTGCCGGCCAGCGCGGCGGCGCCCAGCGGTAATTGGTTGACCCGCTTGCGGCAATCGGCCAGGCGCTCAATGTCGCGTTTCAACATTTCGAAATAGGCCATCAGATGGTGGCCGAATGAAACCGGTTGCGCCACTTGCAAGTGGGTAAAACCCGGCATCACGGTGTGTACATGCTGTTCCGCCAGATTGAGGAGTGCTTGCTGCATGGCTTTGATCAGATTAATGATTTCATCGATAGCAGCGCGTAAAAACAAACGGATATCGGTTGCCACTTGATCGTTGCGCGAGCGGCCGGTATGCAGCCGTTTGCCGGCGTCGCCGACTAATGCAGTGAGGCGTTTTTCGATGTTGAGATGCACGTCCTCCAGTTGTTGCGACCAAGTGAACCGATGATTGCGTATTTCTTCCCGGATTTGTTGCAGGCCGCGCTGGATATCGAGCAGATCCTGATGGCTGATGATGTTTTGCTCCGCCAGCATTTGCGCGTGCGCCAGCGATCCTTGGATATCATACTCAGCCAAGCGCTGATCGAAACTGATCGAAGCGGTATAGCGCTCTACCAGTGCCGACACCGGTTCATTGAAGCGTCCTGACCAGGTTTGCGGGGTGTTATCTTGTTTCGATGTGGAGTCATTCATGCCGTGGTTATAATCCTCAGTTTTTCGATCAAAGCGCTATCAAGCGGCAATTATAAAACATAAACACTTGGCCGGTGATTTTGCACATCGGCGATTCGCCTTAATTTTTGCTGTGCAAATGCTGAATCAATGTATTTAATTGCCGCACGCTACTTTTCCTTCCGCGAGGATTCGTGGATAATTCGCGTTTTCCTCAGCCATTCATACTACAAGGAGTCATCCATGACGGATTACAACAAACAAAACCCGAATCAACAATCCAAAGCTGAAAATTTGCTCTCGTCATTCAATGCCAAATTCGAATGGATCGAGAAAATTCCAACCACGCAGTTGCCCGCCAAATATTTTGCGATATTAGTAGGGCTCATTCTGGTCGTTATTGCATGGAAATTTATTGCTGTCGGTAAAGTGGAATCCGATCTGGCGAAGAAACTTGAAAGCGAACGCGCGTTGATTACGCAGCAGGCCCGTGAATACGCCGATCAGCAATATGTGAAAGAAGAGGAACGTTTCGGCCAGGTTCTGTCGTGGGCGGTGCGCGGTGAATTGATCCGCAACAATATTGATCAAATCGATCAATATTTGAGCGAAATCGTCAGAATGAAAGATACCGAACGCGTGGTATTGATCGGTGAAGATGGTCAACTGCTGGTTTCCACGGATAAGCGCCTGGAAGAAGCGAAAGGCGCGGAAATATTTCCGAAAGAAGTTCTGAATCTGCAAAAAATCTCGATCAAATCGGATGTGGACGGTAAAAAAATCCTGGTCGTTCCTGTCATGGGATTGAACAAGAAAATCGCCACATTGGTTGTCAGCTACAAACAACCTAAATTCTAGGGAAGCTCTGAAAAAGGGTGCGAGCGACGGTCAGGCAAGGCGAAATTAATTTACTGCACGAGCGAATCGCTTCGTTGCGCCGCGGACTCACTTCCTCGGCTATCTTGTTGAT
>JAFEEV010000101.1 GCA_018240935.1 Pseudomonadota bacterium | reverse complement strand
TTCGAAATATAGAGAAAATAAATCAATTTGCGTGAATCGATGAATTTTTGAAGTACCGGCTATTACAGTGAATTAAAGCGGCCGGCTGCGCGGTAATCTTTTGAGCAATCGCAGAAGTATCAATTATTTGACTGGCGGAGGGAGTTTATGAACACCGCGGAAAATACCCTTTGGTACAAAGATGCCATCATTTATCAGCTGCATGTACGCGCGTACTGCGACAGTAACGGCGATGGCATCGGCGACTTTCCCGGTTTGGTCGCCAAGCTGGATTATTCAAAAGATCTCGGCATCGATACGCTGTGGCTGTTGCCATTCTATCCGTCGCCGTTGCGTGACGACGGTTACGATATTTCAAATTACCGCGATGTCCATAGCCATTACGGGACGCTGGCCGAATTCCGGGTCTTTTTGAAAGAGGCGCATAAACGCAATCTGAAGGTGATTACTGAGCTGGTTATTAACCATACTTCAGATCAGCATCCATGGTTCCAGGCAGCACGCGCGGCGCCGCCAGGCTCCGCCAAGCGTGATTATTATGTCTGGAGCGAGACGATCAAGAAGTACGAAGATACCCGCGTCATTTTCACCGATACCGAGAAATCCAACTGGGCCTGGGATGAAGTGGCGAAAGCGTATTACTGGCACCGTTTCTTTTCCCACCAGCCGGATCTCAATTTCGCCAACCCTCATGTGATGAACGCAATATTGCGTGCCATGCGATTCTGGTTCGACCTGGGCGTGGATGGCATGCGCTTGGATGCCATTCCGTATCTGTGCGAGCGCGAAGGAACGCACAATGAGAATCTGCCCGAAACCCACGCCGTCATCAAACATCTGCGCGCCGGCTTGGACCGGCATTACGCCGGCCGCATTTTTCTGGCCGAAGCCAATCAATGGCCGGAAGATGTGCGCGAGTATTTCGGCGACGGCGATGAGTGTCACATGGCCTTTCATTTTCCGCTGATGCCGCGCATTTTCATGGCGGTAGCGCAGGAGGATCGGCATCCCATCATTGAAATACTGGCGCAGACCCCGGCGATACCGGCCAACTGTCAGTGGGCCATTTTCCTGCGCAATCACGATGAATTGACGCTGGAAATGGTGACAGACCGGGAACGCGATTACATGTACGGGATTTATGCCGCCGATCCGCGCGCGCGGCTTAATCTGGGCATCCGGCGCCGTCTAGCGCCGCTCATGGGCGGCAGCCGCGGCAAAATAGAGTTGCTCAATAGCTTGCTGTTGTCGATGCCCGGCTCTCCGATCATTTATTACGGTGATGAGATCGGCATGGGCGACAATATCTACCTTGGCGACCGTAACGGTGTGCGCACACCGATGCAATGGAGTCCCGACCGCAATGCCGGATTTTCCAATGCCGACCCGCAGCGGCTTTATCTGCCGCCCATCATGGATCCGCTTTACGGCTATGAGGCCGTGAACGTGGAAGCGCAAAGCCGCAATGCCAGCTCGCTGCTGAATTGGATGCGCCGCTTGATCGTGACCCGTAAAGGCCATAAAGCCTTTGGCCGCGGGGCCATCAAATTTTTACATCCCGGCAATCGCAAAATACTCGCCTATTTGCGTGAATATCAGGAAGAAAGCATTCTGTGCGTGGCCAATCTTGCAAACAGCGCTCAGCCTGTCGAACTGGATTTAGCCGCGTACAAGGGGCGCGTACCGGTTGAATTGATCGGCAGCACCGCTTTTCCCGCGATTGGCGAGTTGCCTTATCTATTGAGTTTGCCGGGTTACGGATTTTATTGGTTCCGCTTGGCAACCGACGTGGCCGCTCCGGTCTGGCACATCGACAAGCTTCCCCGGGAAATGATGCCGGTATTGGTGTTGCCTGAAGGACTGCTAAGCGCGCTGATGGCTGATCCGGCGGGCAAAGTGAGCGATCTGCTGACGCGTAAAACCCGCGTGCAACTGGAAACGGAAATATTGCCGCCGTTTCTTGCCGCGCAATACTGGTATACCGGGGCGGAGCATTCGATTGCGCAGCTTGAATTGGATTTGCAGCTTAGCGATGTCTGGAAAAGCGCAGAAGGGCAGGGATGGTTGCCGTTACTGATCAAACTTACACTGGATGACGGTGCGGTGCAGACCTATTTCTTGCCGTTGGGCCTGATGCTCGGCGAAGCGGCGGAACAGCAATACCATGCCATGTCGCCTTGGATGCTGGCGAAGGTCAGGCAGCATGCGCGCGAGGGCATACTCTATGATGCCTTGGGCGAAGATGCATTTTGCTGTTTCTTGCTGCGGGCTTTTGCCGCCAATTTGCGTTTTCCTTGCGCCGCCGGTGACATGGTGTTTTCCGCTACCGCGGCATGTCCCGATCTGCCGGAAACGATCCCTGTGACGCGGCCCCGGTTCAAGCAAAGCAATACCGCCATCGTGTACGGCGAACATCTGATACTCAAGGTTTACCGGCGGGTGCAGGAGGGTATCAATCCTGAGCTGGAAATGGGCAGATTTCTGACGGAAATTTCACACTGCCAATGTGTGGCGCCTTTGGCAGGAAGTTTGCAGTATCAGACCGCAAATGGCGCGGCTGCCATTGCCGTGTTGTATGGTTATATTCCCAATCAAGGCACCGCCTGGGACTATACCCAGGATTATCTGGATCGCTACTTCAAACTATGCGCCACGGAACCCGATCATGCGTGCGAACCGGAAATACACGCCGGCTACTTAGCGCAAGTGGAAATACTGGGGCGGCGCACCGCCGGGTTGCATCGGGCATTGGCCAAGTGCACGGGAGATCCGGCATTCGATCCTGAAACGCTGACAAAGAGGGAAGCGGCGGCGTACGCGGAACAATTGCGCGCCGATCTCATCGATACATTTAATCAACTCGAACGAAAATCCTTCGAGCTGCCCGAGCCGCTGCAAACTATTTGCGCGCGCCTGCTCAGTCTGCGCCAGTCTGTACTGGATCGTTTCGCGAGTGCGCAAGGCGATGAGTTGTGCGGCTACAAAAGCCGCATCCACGGAAATTATCATCTCGATCAGATATTGATGGCTCATAGCGATTTCATAATTACCGATTTTGAAGGCGACCCCGGCTTGCCGCACGAACTTCGCCGCGCCAAGCAACCGCCCCTCAAGGATGTCGCGGCGCTGTGCTATTCGCTGAGCATGGCCGCCGCGCTCACAGTCAAGCGGCATTTTACTGAAAACCGGACGCTCTGTGATTTACTGGAGAACCGCGCGCTGCAATGGCAAAGAGCGGCCATCGATAGTTTTCTTGCGGGCTACCGCATGACCATGGCTGAAATCGATTCTTACCCGGTCGAACCGGTGCAATGGCATCAGTTACTCCTGCGGTTTCAGCTTGAGAAAATACTCGCTGAAGTGAAAAAAGCGCTCGACGGCGGCCCTGTGGCGCTGGAGAGTCCGGTACTCTTATTGCTCGATCTGTTTGATCAGGCCATCGCAGGTGCGGGAAATAATACCGACATCTGATCGGCTTCACTCCTTACAGTAGCGCTATTGATAAGGGAATATATGAAACGACAACACAGCATGCCCTTCGGCGCCGAATTGACGCCAGCCGGCCAGGTGCGTGTCCGCTTGTGGGCGCCGTCGGCCGCCCGGGTCGTGCTGCTTATCGGCGATGAAGCGCCTGTTTCCATGCCTGCCGCGGAGGATGGCTGGTATCAGTGGATAAGTCCGCAAGCGCAAGCAGGCAGTCTCTATCGTTACCAAATCGATGACGGGCTTTGCGTGCCCGATCCCGCCGCGCGCTATAACCCTGGCGATGTGCATGGAGCCAGTCAGGTCATCGATCCGGCCGCATTCGATTGGCACGACGATGACTGGTGCGGGCGGTCGTGGGAAGAAGCGGTGATTTACGAAATACATGTGGGCGCTTTCACGCCCGAAGGGACTTTCGCGGCTGTTGAACAGCGCCTGGATTATTTGGCGGCATTGGGTGTGACGGCGATCGAACTCATGCCGGTAGCCGATTTTCCCGGGCAGCGCAATTGGGGTTACGACGGTACATTGTTATTTGCGCCGGATAGCGCTTACGGAACCCCGGACGATCTCAAGCGTTTGATACAAAGCGCGCACCGGCGCGGGTTGATGGTGTTGCTGGATGTCGTCTACAACCATTTCGGTCCGGAAGGTAATTACCTCCATCACTACGCTCCGCAGTTCTTTAATGACCGGCATCACACGCCCTGGGGCGCGGCGATCAACTTCGATCGCGGCGGTTCAAAGACGGTACGCGATTTTTACCGGCATAACGCGTTCTATTGGCTGGAAGAATATCATTTCGACGGGCTGCGGCTGGATGCCGTGCATGCGATGCACGATACCGGTCACCCCGATTTTCTTGAAGAGCTGGCGCGCGCCGTGCGGCAAACGTTCGCCGCGCAGCGCCAGGTTCATCTGATTGTGGAAAATGATCATAATGCCGCGCGCTATCTGGCGCGTGGACGGAACAGGCAAATTCTTGGTTACAATGCGCAATGGAACGACGATGCGCACCACGCCTGTCATGTTCTATTAACCCATGAGAGCGATGGCTATTACGCGGATTACGCCCGCCAGCCGATCCGTCATCTCGGGCGCTGCCTCACGGCAGGATTCGCGTATCAAGGTGAAATTTCCGTTTATCGCAACGGCCAGCCGCGCGGCGAACCAAGCGCCTTTCTCCCGCCTTCGGCGTTTGTCAACTTTCTCCAGAACCATGATCAGATTGGTAACCGTGCCATGGGTGAGCGCCTGGTAACCTTGACAGAAGCCGCCGCATTACGCGCCGCCATCGCTTTGTTCCTGCTGTCGCCCGCCGTGCCGTTGCTGTTCATGGGGGAGGAATGGCGCGCGCGCGAACCGTTTCCCTTTTTCTGCGAATTCAGCGGCGATCTTGCGGCAGCCGTGACGCAGGGGCGGCGCAATGAATTCGCCCGCTTTGAGCGTTTCCATGATCCTGCGGCACGCAGTACGATCCCGGATCCTTGCGCCGCGTCAACCTTCGAGCTGGCCAAGCTGGATTGGCAGGCGCAAAAGCAGCCGTGCGGCCGCAAATGGCTCGAGCTGTACCGTGCGTTGCTGGAGATCCGTCAACGCATCATTGTGCCGCGTCTGCACGGCGTGCATGACGGCCATTTTGCAGTGCTTTCGCCGCATGCGCTGCATGCCGGCTGGTCACTCGCGGATGACGCGCAATTGTCGGTTTATGTCAATTTGGGCGCGCTACCGGTCAGTTTGGCCAGCTTGCCCCAAGGCAAGCCGTTCTTCAGCAGTGAAGAGAAACTGGAACAAAGTCTTTCATCCGGCATCCTGCCCGCTTTCGCTACCATCTGGTATCTGAACGAATATCATGGCTAAACCCGGCAACGAAACCAAACTTCTGGCGCAACTGAGCGAGCTGGCGGGCATATTGCCGGAATACACCGATAACTGGCAGCGGCGGCATGCCGTTTCGGCAACGACCCAGCGGCTATTATTGACCGCCATGGGGCTCGACGTTTCCACAGCGGAAAAAATCGCGGCTGCCATTCGCGAGCACAAACTGCGCTCATGGCGCCGCATGCTTGAGCCGGTATCGGTGGTGCCCTGGCATACGCCCTGGGTGCGCGTGGTTATGCCGGACAGTTGTCTTGACGATGATTGGGAATGGCGCTTGGATCTTGAGGCGGGCGGTAATCTGCAAGGTCATTTCCATCCTCGAGCGCTGCGCAAAATTAACACTAGGAAAATCGAACGCGTTGCGCATACTGCTCGACGCCTGGATTTACCGAAGTGTCCGGCGCCAGGCTATCATCGCTTGACGCTATGGCATTGCGGCGAGCCTCGCGCAGAACAAACCCTCATTGTTACCCCGGTTGCCTGTTATCAGCCCGAAGCGATTGCTCGCACCGGCCGCGTTTGGGGTTCCGCCATCCAGCTCTATGCCGTGCGGTCGGAACGCAATTGGGGCATGGGCGATTTCACCGATCTGCGCAGGTTGCTGGAGCAATGGGCGGCGCAAGGCGCGGATGCCATCGGCATCAATCCGCTGCACGCGTTGTTTCCGCACAACCCAGAGCATGCCAGTCCGTATAGCCCTTCCAGCCGCCTGTTCCTGAATATTCTTTATCTTGACGTCGAAGCGGTTGCCGATTTTCATGAATGCGAAGCGGTGCGCGCCATAGTCAGAACGCCGGAGTTTCAAATCCGCTTGGAAGGATTGCGGGCAGCTGCTATGGTCGATTACGCCGGTGTCGCCGCGCTCAAGTTGCCTTTATTGGAAATGTTGTTCCAGCACTTTTTGACACAGCATATTGCGCTAAACAGCGAACGCGCCGCGGCTTTTCGCGCTTTCCAGGCGCAGGAAGGCGGGCATTTGCATCATCATGCCTTATTCGAAACGCTGCAAGAATTTTTCCATAACCAGGATCCCGGCATCTGGGGCTGGCCGGTATGGCCGGAACCATACCGTCAATTCGGATCGGATGAAGTGCGTGCGTTTGAACTGCAACACCAGGACCGCATTGAGTTTTTCGCTTACCTGCAATGGCAAGCCGACATGCAACTGGGCGCTGCCGGATGGCGCTCATTGGAATTAGGACTTGGCGTTGGGCTGTATCTGGATTTGGCCATTTCGGTGGACGGCAACGGGGCCGAAGCCTGGGCCAATCAGGCGCTGTACGCAAGGGGCGTTGGAATAGGGGCGCCGCCGGAACTGAACAATCAGCTCGGCCAGGATTGGGGATTGCCGCCGCTCGTACCCGATCGTCTGCGCGAAGCGGGCTATGCGCCGTTCATTGCGACGCTCCGGCATGTCATGCGGTATGCGGGCGCTTTGCGTCTTGATCATGTCATGGGATTGCTGCGGCAATACTGGATACCGGCCGGCCTGACACCCGCGGAAGGCGCTTATGTGCGTTATCCTTTTGCAGAATTACTCGGGATCCTGGCTCTGGAAAGTCAGCGCAACCAATGCCTGATCATCGGTGAAGATCTGGGAACGGTGCCGGCCGAGGTGCA
>JAFEEV010000100.1 GCA_018240935.1 Pseudomonadota bacterium | reverse complement strand
TGAAGGCGGTGGAGGAGAGGACGAGGAAGAAGATGAGGACGAAGGCGAAGGTGCGAGCAGTGGTGCTGGCAGTGCGGCCGGAAGCCCGGAAGCCTCGGCCGATGAGGATGAAGACGATGAGGAGTGATGAGAATACCTTCTCAGCTTTTAGCTTCAGTGTCTCTTCTGAGCATTAAAAAATTCTCAATAAATTTGGACATATAGCTTAAAAAAGAACCTGCGCAAAAGGATTTGCGCAGGTTCTTTTGTTTATTGAAATTGTCTTAATATCATAACTATGATTAATCATTCATCGCGAAAACTTCCAATTATGAGTTGTATAAATAGTGAACAAATCAGGTAATTTTCAGGAGCAGTAGAAATATGTCATTCGAGCAACTCGGTTTATCAACCGATTTATTGCGCGCGATCTCTGATCAGGGATATGTAAATCCCACTCCAATTCAAGAACAGGCAATACCCGTCATTTTAGAAGGAAAAGATGTGATGGGCGGTGCTCAAACGGGTACCGGAAAAACAGCAAGTTTCACCCTGCCAATGCTGCAACGGTTGCAGGTTCATGCAAACACCAGCATGTCGCCGGCCAGACACCCAGTCCGCGCATTAATTTTAGTTCCCACGCGAGAACTTGCCATGCAAGTGCACGACAGCGTTAAGACTTACAACAAGTATTCGGCGCTGCGATCGACGGTTGTTTATGGTGGGGTCAGCATCGATACGCAAATCGATATCGTCCGTTCCGGTGTAGAGATTTTGGTCGCAACACCAGGCAGGCTGCTGGACCACATTCAACAAAAAACTTTGACACTGGCAAAGGTCGAGGTATTAATTCTAGACGAAGCCGATCGCATGTTGGATATGGGATTTTTGCCTGATATAAAACAAATTATTCAGTTACTTCCGGAGCATCGGCAGAATCTCATGTTTTCGGCTACTTTCTCACCGGACATTAAAAAACTGGCGAGTAAATTATTGCACAATCCTGTATTGATCGAGGTTGCAAAACAGAACTCGGTCAGTGAATTGATCACACATGTTGTTTATCCCGTTGAATCCGCCAAAAAACAAGAATTATTAGTCCGTTTGATTCAACAAGAGAATTTGCAGCAAGTGCTGGTTTTTACACGAACCAAGCATGGGGCGGATCGATTGGCGCAGCGTTTAAACCGTCATGAGATTACCAGCGAAGCGATACATGGCGACAGGAATCAGCTTCAACGCACGCAGGCGCTGGATAATTTTAAGCAAGGTCAAATCCGGGTGCTGGTTGCAACGGATGTCGCTGCACGCGGTCTCGATATAGAAGAACTATCCCATGTAATAAATTTTGAATTACCCAATAATCCGGAAGATTACGTGCATCGGATCGGGAGAACCGGGCGTGCCGGAGCGAAAGGATTTGCAATTTCACTGGTCAGTAAAGAAGAAAACAGTTTGTTGGTTGATATTGAGAAATTGCTGGGAATTAAAATCAAATCCGAGCAAATTAGCGGATTCGAATTAAAGGAAACGTCAGTTAACGATTCCAAAAAAAGCGCGCCGAGTGAAGAACAAAGAACTAAACGTGGCGGGTTATCCAAGCAAAATAAGAAAACCAATTCGTTTGTAAAACATGGCGAGAAAGTCATTCACTTTAATAAAGAAGGGATGACAAGAAATACTAAGCGTGCGAATAATAAAGCTGACGATCCGTTATTCACACAGCCCTATATATCCAAGTATGCTGATGTCAATGCCTTGATCGGTGAGTCGAGCGAATTAAATAAAAAGCCCAATCATCGTCAGCTTTCCAAAAGACCGGTACCGGCTTTATTTATCTCTCCAGCTACTAATAAGCAGAAAAAAAGCGAAGCTTCTTAATTCGCTGGTCAACTGGTTTTCGTGAATAACACATGGCATAAAACTAAATTCGAATGCAAAAAACCATGTATTTGATGTGAGGAATTTCAGCGATAGCCTATATAATATTTCATTGATTAACCGGAGAATTAATTTTCTTACAACACTCAGATTCTTATTGAGTTCAGTTTAGTTCCGACAGATCCTTTTGCTTATCATGCGTCCAATTCTAAAATCCAGCAAATTAACCAATGTGTGTTATGACATTCGCGGTCCGGTGATGGAACGCGCCAAGCAGATGGAAGAAGAAGGTCATCACATCATCAAACTGAACATCGGCAATCCGGCAACATTTGGTTTTGATGTGCCGGAAGAAATTTTGCAAGATGTAATCCGCAATTTGTCGGATGCTTCCGGGTATTGTGATTCCAAGGGTTTGTTCGCGGCGCGCAAGGCGATCATGCATTACACCCAGGAAAAGCAGATCAAGAACGTTCAGTTGGACGATATTTTTATCGGCAATGGCGTGTCCGAACTGGTCGTGTTGACGATGCAAGCCCTGCTGGATAATGGTGACGAAGTCTTGATACCGATGCCCGATTACCCGTTGTGGACGGCGGCGGTTGTTTTGTCCGGCGGTACGGCACGGCATTATGTGTGCGATGAGGCATCGGGTTGGCTGCCTGATCTCGACGATA